>NZ_JBBAYJ010000009.1 GCF_037153975.1 Aquipuribacter sp. SD81 | reverse complement strand
CGGCGGCGTGCGCGGGGGGCGCGGCGAGCGCCGGGCCGGCGCCGGCGAGGACGGCGGCGCCGCCGGCCAGGGTGGCGACGGTGCCGCGCAGCAGGGCGCGGCGGTCAGGACCGGTGCCCTTCTCGGCGGCCTCGCGCAGCGGGGTGATGGCGTCGAAACCGAAGCACATCTGCGTGCTCCTCTCGTGTGGGTGGGGCCTCTCGATTAGTGCGGTGCGGTGGAGCGGGTGGTGCGGTGGAGCGGGTGGTGCCCGGTCGGGGCCCGGGGGCCGGGCCCCGACCGGTGGTGCGTGGGCCGACGCGTGGTGCGTCAGCCGTGTGCCGTCATCCCGTGGCTCAGGGCTCCGGGATGAGGCGGACCTGCGCGGTGCCGGTCTGCGCCGGGATGCCGTCGGCACCCGGGTCGGTGTAGCTGGCCACGAAGACCGCGCTCAGCTGCTCGGCCGTCGGGTCGTGACCCTGCGGCAGCGACGTGGTGATCGTGCCGGTGCAGCCGCTCGCGGTGGTGACGGGGTGGCCGTGGTCGTTGTGCCCGACGATGTACGTGACCGTGACGTCATCGCAGTTGACGTCCTGGTCGTCGGTCACGGTGACCTCGAACTCGACCGTGTCGCCCCAAGAGAACGCGTCGCCCTCGGTCGGGGTGACGAACTCGACGACCGGCGCCTCGCCGCCCACGGCGACGACGACGTACGTCGAGGCGATGCGGCCCCGGTCGCGCCCGCCGCGGTCGGTGACCGTGAGGTGCGCCCGGTAGCGACCCGTCGACTCGTAGGTCCACGTCGGCGAGATCTCGCGGCTGTCGACGGTGCCGTCGGCGTCGAAGTCCCACTCGTAGCGGAGCTTGTCGCCGTCGGGGTCCACCGTGCCGCTGCCGTCGAACTGCACGGTGAGCGGCGCGTCACCGGTCGTGGTGTCGACCTCGATGGCCGGCTGCGGGCTGTGGTTGCCGTTGACGCCGATGTAGTCGAAGCGGCTGAGCTGGGCGTCGGGGTTCTGGGCGAAGTAGCCGTCGCCGTACTCGAGCACGTAGAGGGCGCCGTCGGGACCGAACTCCATGTCCATCGGGTTGTCGAAGACGAGGCTGGGGAGCACGTCCTGGATCTCGACGACCTCGTCACCGTCCTCCGACAGCGTGAACATCTTCGTGTAGTCGCGGGTCCACTCGTAGAAGAACGGCTTGTCCGCGAAGGCCGCGGGCCACGCCACCGGCGGACGACCGCCGGTCTGCGAGCGGCCCTTGGCACGGTCACCGTGGTACACCGGCCCGGCCATCGGGCCGATGCCGCCGGTCTCGAGCTCGGGGAACTCCTCCGACAGGCTGTAGGTGTACTTCACCTCGACGTCCGCGACGGGCGGGAGCTCGGTGAGGCCGGTGTTGTTCGGGGAGTCGTTGACCGGGTTCGCGCAGTCGAACGCGTCGCCCGAGGTGCGGGTGGCGAAGTCGAAGTCGATGTACGGCGTCTCCGGGTCCACGCAGTACGGCCAGCCGTAGTTGCCCGGCTCCTCGATGGCGAGCCAGCGGCCGTGGCCGGCCGGGCCGCGGTCCGGGTTGGCGCGACGCGCGTCGGGCGAGTAGTCGCCGACGAACAGCTGGCCGGTCTCCCGGTCGAGCTCGATGCGGAACGGGTTGCGCAGGCCCATCACGTAGATCTCGGGCTTCGTGCCCTCGGTCCCGGGCTCGAACAGGTTGCCCTCGGGGATCGTGTACCCGCCGCCCTCGCTCGGCGTGATGCGCAGGACCTTGCCGCGCAGGTCGTTCGTGTTCGCCGACGTGCGCTGGGCGTCGAAGGCCGGGTTGCGGTCCTCCCGCTCGTCGATCGGCACGTAGCCGTTGGACTGGAACGGGTTCGTGTCGTCACCGGTCGACAGGTAGAGGTCGCCCTCGGCGTCGAAGACGATGTCGCCGCCCACGTGGCAGCAGATGCCACGGTCGACCGGCACCTGCAGGATCTCCTGCTCGGTGTCGAGGTCGATCTCGTCGCCTACCATCTGGAAGCGCGACAGCTGCAGGTAGCCCTCGAAGGGCTCGAAGTCCTCCGGGCTGCCCGTCTCCGGCGCGTCGCCCTCGTTGACGGTCGGCGTCGTCGGGTCGTCGACGGGGGTGTCGAGGACCGGCGAGTAGTAGAGGTAGACCCAGCCGTTCTCGGCGAAGTCCGGGTCGATGGCGACGCTCTGCAGGCCCTCCTCGTCGTGGAGGTAGACGTCGAGCTGCGCCGCCGTCGTGGTGAGCCCGGTGTCGGGGTCGTGCAGGCGGACCTCGCCCGCACGC
Source organism: Aquipuribacter sp. SD81 (assembly GCF_037153975.1). Taxonomy (NCBI): domain Bacteria; kingdom Bacillati; phylum Actinomycetota; class Actinomycetes; order Micrococcales; family Intrasporangiaceae; genus Aquipuribacter; species Aquipuribacter sp. SD81. The sequence continues at coordinate 141,653 of NZ_JBBAYJ010000009.1, read as the reverse complement.
GTGGTGTGGAGGACCCGCGAGTCCGGCAGCACGGCGAGGTCGATCGGCTCGCCGGGCGTCGGGTCGAGGGTCACCTTGTCGAACGCGCTGTCCGGTGGGATGACGTCGGTGCTGCCCTTGTCGGGCTTCTGCGACTTGCCGGGGGCGGCGGTCGCGGTGGTGGTCGCGGCGACCATGCCGGTCGCGGCGAGCCCCAGGACGGCGATACCTGCCGTCGCTGCCCGCCGCGCGCGGCGGACGGAGCCTGGTGTGGTGCGGGACATCTGTGTCCTCCTGGTGCCGGGCGCACCGGTTTCCGCAGTTCACGGGACGCGGGGTCCGCGACCCTCGTATCGTGCGGAGCGGCACGCCTTCCTGTCGGGGCGGTGCTCGGGTCCCGTCACGGCCCCGCCGCTGTCACGGCGGGAGATGCCGTGGCGGGCACCTCGAGCACTGGTTCTCTCCTCCTCTCGGGCTCGCTCGTCCTCGAGCGGGTCTGCGTCAGCCCTCGCTGCTGCTGAAGGCCGAGTCGAAAGCGGCGTCCGGAGCGTCGACCGCGAGGCGCCGGACGAAGCCGATCGCCTCCTCGGCGCCGATGAGCCGGTCCATCCCGGCGTCCTCCCACTCCACGCTGATGGGTCCGGTGTAGCCGATCTGGTTGAGCATCCGGAAGCAGTCCTCCCAAGGTACGTCACCGTGGCCGGTGGAGACGAAGTCCCAGCCGCGGCGGCCGTCCGCCCAGGCCAGGTGGCTGCCGAGGCGCCCGTTGCGGCCGTTGCCGATCCGCATGCGGGTGTCCTTGCAGTCCACGTGGTAGATGCGGTCGCGGAAGTCCCAGAGGAACCCGACGGGGTCCAGCTCCTGCCACACCATGTGGCTGGGGTCCCAGTTGAGGCCGAAGGCCTCGCGGTGCCCGATGGCCTCCAGCGTGCGGACCGTCGTCCAGTAGTCGTAGGCGATCTCGCTGGGGTGCACCTCGTGGGCGAAGCGCACGCCGACCTCGTCGTAGACGTCGAGGATGGGGTTCCAGCGGTTCGCGAAGTCCTCGTAGCCGGCGTCGATGACGTCCTGCCCGACCGGCGGGAACATGGCGACGTACTTCCAGATCGCGCTGCCGGTGAAGCCGATGACGGTGTCGACGCCGAGCTTCGCCGCGAGGCGGGCCGTGTTCTTCATCTCCTCCGCGGCGCGCTCGCGCACGCCCTCGGCGTCACCGTCGCCCCACACGCGCGAGCCGACGATCGCCTGGTGGCGGTGGTCGATCGGGTCGTCGCAGACCGCCTGACCCTTGAGGTGGTTGGAGATCGCGAACAGCTTGAGGTCGTGGCGCTCCAGCAGGTCGAGGCGGCCCTGCACGTACTCGGCGTCGTCCCAGCGCCACGGGTCGAGGTGGTCGCCCCAGCAGGCGAGCTCGAGGCCGTCGTAGCCCCATCCGCTGGCGAGCCGCGCGACCTCCTCCAGCGGCAGGTCGGCCCACTGGCCGGTGAACAGGGTGATCGGGCGGGTCATGTCTCCTCCTGGGTGACGGTGACGTGTGCGGACTTCTCGGACGACGGACTGCGGGTGGGAGCCGGCCCGCTCAGGGCGCGGCCTCCGGGTCGGCGGTGAGCGCCCCGCTGCCGCTGACGGGCGGGAGGTACAGGTGCACGTGGCCACGGTCGCGTGCCACGGAGACGGCGTCGAGCTGGGTCGCGCCGACGGACCAGGTCGCGGCGGCGCCCTGCAGCGACAGCACGGCAGGCCGCATGGCGGCCTCGGCGTCGCCGGCCCCGGTGGCGCCGGCGGCGGCCTGCTGGAAGGCGGTGGTCGCGGCCTCGAGCTGCACGAGCGAGGCGGCGAAGGCGGCGCGGGCGACGTTGACGTCGGTGCCCGCGCTCGGGGGGTCCTCGAGGACCGAGGCCGCCTCGGTGGCGACCGCGTGCCACGCGGCGGCGTCCTCGGCGGAGGGGACGGGGGCGCCGGGCTCGGCGTGGACCGCCGCGGCCTCGACGACGGGGGTGAGCTCCGGCAGCAGGCCCTGCACGTCGGCGACGAGCCGGTCGTAGGCCTCGGCGTCGCGCTCCTCGGCCTCGGCGCGCAGCTCGGCGACGCGCTCGGCGAGCGGGTCGTCCGCGGCGGCGCTCGGGGCCCCCTCGGGCGAGGCGCCGGAGCCACCGGGGAGCGGCGCGGCACCGCCGAGTCCGACCCCGACGAGGAGACCGACGAGGGCGGCCGTCAGCGGCACGACGAGCCGGGCCCGGGCCGGGCGGGGGCTGGCAGCCCCCGCCCGGACCGGGCTCGAGGTGGCGTCACCGCCCCCCCGGCCCGGGGCGGTGCCCCGGGCCGGGGAGCGGGTGCCGGGCGGCCGGCCGGAACCCGGCCGCCCGGCGGTTCGCGTGCTCACCGGCCGCCGTTCCCCTTACCGGGGGCGGACCCGCCGGGGACGCTGCCGGTGGGCAGCGACTCCGACAGCCAGGTGAGCTGCTCGACGAGGATGCCGCGGGCGTCCTCGTCGGAGACACCGCGCTCGGCGGTGCGGACGAGCGTGGCGAGCTGCTGCTGGGCCGGACGCGTCTTGCCGTCGGCGGCGAGCTTCTCGATGCGCTCGAGGGACCGGACCATCTGGTCACCCGTCCGGGACGGCACGGAGCCGGCCTCGACGAGGTACCCGACGATCGTCTCGACGTCGTCGAAGGTGACCTCGACCGTGAAGGTCACCGTCACCTCGGTCGCGGAGCCCGCGACGTCCGTGGCGGTGCCGACGAGCACGTGCTCGCCGGGCTCCAGCAGCCAGAGCTCGACCGGCCCGTCGACGGGCTCGCCGTCGAGGGTCAGCCCGCTGTCGGCGACACCGCTGGTGGCGTCGTCGGCGACGAGCTCGAGCTCGAGGACCTCCGAGGACCCGTAGGTGGCGCCGTCCTCGACACCGTCGACCGAGACCTCGGGGGCCGTCGTGTCGATGTTGAAGGGGACGACCACGGGGGCCGAGGTGTTGCCGGCGGCGTCGGTCGCGCGGACGTGGAGCGCCCACTCGCCGTCGTCGTCGATCGTGACGGGCTCCGTGTAGGTGCTCGTCGCGTCCTCGTCCCACGTACCGGCCTGCGCCGCCGGGACCACCTGGTACTCGATGGTCTCCACGCCGCTGCCCTCGCCGTCGTCGGCGGTGACCGTCACGGTGATCGCGCTGGTGTACCAGCCGTTGTCACCGTTGGGCTCCGCCGGGTCGAGGGTCACGTCGACGCTGGGCGCCTCGGTGTCCTCGGCCTCGGGCTCGTCGAACAGCATCGTGATCGAACCGATCTCCGACACGTTGCCGCTGGCGTCGCTCGCCCGGTACTCGAAGGTGTGCTCGCCGTAGCCGACGACCTCCGGGTCGACGGTGACCGGGGCCGTGTACTCGGTCCAGTCACCACCGTCGAGGCGGTACTCGGTGTAGACGACGCCACCGGTGGCCTGCGAGTCGTCCGTGGCGGTCAGGGTGACCGTCACGGGACCCGTGTAGCCCTCGGCCGGCTGCTCCGCGGGCTCGACGGTCGCCGAGACCTCCGGAGCGGTCGTGTCCTCGTCCGGCTCCTCCTCGCCCAGCAGGCGGAAGTAGTCGAACGTGACCGGGACCCGAGCCGCCTGGTTGGTGCCGATCGTGAACACGCCGACCTTGAGGTCGTCGGAGTTCGCGATCGCGGCGTTCGGCACGCCGGTGGTGCCGCCGACGGCGACCCACGTGGTGCCGTCGAGCGAGTACTCACCGGTGAAGGTGGACCCGGTCTTGGTCAGCCGCAGCCAGACCTCGCCGCGGGCGACCGCGCCGGAGCTGGGCTGCGGGTTCTGGATGGCGCCCGCGATCTCCGAGCGGAGCTCGACGCTCGAGGCGACGTTGGCCGCACCGAGGGCGCTGGTCACGAGGTGGTCGAACTTGACGTAGTTGTCGTCGTCGACCCACGCGATCAGACCGCCCTGCTGGTACTGCTGCACCAGCGCGGTGGTGTCGACCTTGGTCTCCACCGTCCAGTCACCCTCGGGCGCGTCCTGGAGGACGAAGTTGCTCACCGTCTCCGGGTTGCCGTTGGTGTAGATGTCACCGTTCGGCGTGAGGATGCGGAGCACCCCGTCCGACACCGTGAGCGCCGACGGCTCGGGCCGCACGACCTGCCAGCGGCAGGTGTCCAGCTCGGACCCGTCGAACTCGTCGCTGACGCTGACGGGGCCGGCGGAGTCGTCGGGCGTGATGGTGAAGGAGTCGAACGCCGCGTCGACGACCGGCTCCTGGCCGCCACCGGTGAGGGACAGCAGGCCGATGCGCGGGTTGGTGATCCCGCTCAGCGACACCGTCTGGCCCATGTCGGTGAAGGTCTCGCCGTCCGAGGAGTAGGACGCGGTGACGTCCGTCCCGTTCGTCGAGGTGAGGCGCACCCAGTACGTGTCCGGGTAGGCCGTGCCGAGGTTGGCCGTGTTCCACTCCTGCGCGACACCGTCGGTCTCACGCAGCAGCTGGAAGACGCGGCCTGCGGCGTCGGGCGACGCGGTGCGGCCCTGGATGACCATCTTGACGTAGTTGTCGTCCGTGCCGTAGAGGACGAGACCGGCCTGCTGGTACTGCTCACGGGCCGCCATGGTGACCTTGGTGGTCGCCTGGAAGGCACCCGGCTCGAGCGGCTGCAGGACGATGTTCGTCGTCGTGTTGGTGTTCTGGTAGATGTCCGTCGCCGAGGTCGGGATGACGATCGCCCCGTCCTCGAACCGGATGTTGCCGTCGGGTCGCACGACCTCCCAGCGGTCGGTGTCGAGGCTGTCGCCCTCGAAGTCGTCCGACTTCGCGCCGAAGCACGGCGTGAGCGGCTCGGACTCGACCTCGATCTCGACCGTCCGGACGCGGAACGCGCCCTGGCTGTCGGTCGCGCGGAACGTCGCCGTGTAGGTGCCCGGCTCCGTGTAGACCGCGTCGGTCGTGAGGCCCTCGCGCGGCTGGTCGCCGGCGATGCCGGTCGTCCAGACGCCCGTGACGTCGTCGCCGTCGAGGTCGGAGACCTCCGCGGCGAGGGTGACGGCGAGCGGCGCCTGGCCGGAGCTGGGCGTCGCCGTGACGGACTCGAGCGTGGGGGCGCTGTTGAGGCTGACGCCCTTGCCCTCGAACTCGAACCAGTTGACGTTCATGAGGCTGCCGTCGCCGCCGTCGCGCGACTTGAACACGACGAACAGCTCACCGGTCTCGGTCGGGAGGTCCGCGAGGTCGGTGGAGAAGTCCTCGTAGTCCTGCCAGTCACCGGTGCCGGCGACGTCGACGGTGCCGAGGAGCTCACCGTCGGGCGCGTTCCAGCGGAGCTCGACGAGGCCGCCGTCACCCGGGCTGGCCGCCCGGACCGTGACGCCGTCGATGCCGGTGAAGTTGACCGGCGAGTAGGAGACGTAGTCCCCGTCCTCGATGAAGCCGAGGTTCTCGAAGCCCCCGGCGTCGTCGGAGGTGGCCTCCGTCGTCACGCCCGCGTCGCCGCCGCCGGTGGCGTCGTCGGTGCGGCCCGTGGACTCGAAGTACTCGGCCTGCTTCGTCTTCGGCTGCAGCGTGATGATGTCGGACCCGGTCAGCGCGGGAGCACCGTTGGCGCCGCCCTCGTCGGTGTAGTCCGCCTCGACGATGACGAAGATGTCGGCCTCGGGGCCGTGGCTGTCGTCGATGGTCGCGACGAAGGAGCCCTCGCAACCGGTCGACTGCTCGCCCGGGTGACCGTGGTCGTTGTGCCCGAGCGCCGGCTTCACGAGGACGCCGGGGCAGGTGTCGACGCCGGCGGCGTCGTCCTCCGGGTCGGTGACCTCGACGGAGTAGGCGACGGTGTCACCGAACTCCGTGAAGCCGCCGGCCGGCGGGCCGGTGATCTCGACCGTCGGCCGCGTGTTGCCGGCCGCGATGTTGACCGTGGCCGTGGAGACGCGGCCGCCCTCGGTGGTCACCGTGAGCAGCGCCTGGTAGGCACCCGCGGTCTCGTACGTGAAGGACGGGTTCGGGTCGGTGGAGTCCACCGTGCCGTCGCCGTCGAGGTCCCACGCGAAGGTGAGCGCGCCGCCGTTGGGGTCGCGCGTGCCCTCGGAGGAGAACTGCACCTCCAGCGGCACGGGACCGCTGGTGACGTCCGCGCTCACCTGCACGATCGCGGCGCGGGCGCCGGAGGTGTAGTCGATGCGGTAGACGCCGGAGTCGGCGTTGTTGCCGCCGAAGCCCGAGCCCCAGTCGAGGATGTAGAGGGCGCCGTCCGGGCCCCACTCCCAGGCCATCGGCTTGATGATCGTGCCGCGGGGCAGGAACTCTGTGACCTTCACCGGGGACAGCCGGTCCTCCGCCAGGAGGATGTTGTACAGCTGGCCGGTGTTCCACTCACCGAAGAGGGCCTTGTCGGAGAAGTACTCCGGCCACTTGCGGTCGGACTCCAGGTCGGGGTCGTACACGTACGCGGGACCCGCCATGGGCGCGCCGCCCGTGCCGATGCCCGGGTAGGCCGACGTGGACTGACGGCCGTACCAGATCTGCGGCTCGATGACGGGCGGCAGCTCGGTGAGACCGGTGTTGTTCGGGCTGTCGTTGACCGGGCTGTCGCAGTCGTACAGGCCGCTGCCCGTGTTGGTCGCGAAGTTCCAGTCGATGTAGGCCGCGGTGCCGTGGCAGTACGGCCAGCCGTAGTTGCCCGGCTCCACGAGGATCGACCACTCGACGCGGCCGTCGGGCCCGCGTGCGGCGCTGCCGGCGCCGGCGTCCGGGCCGTAGTCGCCGACCATGAGCTTGTCGGTGAGCGGGTCGATGCCGATGCGGAACGGGTTGCGGAAGCCCATGCCGTAGATCTCCGGCCGGGTCAGGTCGGTCCCGGGCTCGAACAGGTTGCCGTCCGGGATCGTGTACGTGCCGTCGTCCTGCGGCGTGATGCGCAGGATCTTGCCGCTCAGGCTGTTGGTGTTGCCCGAGGTCCGCTGGGCGTCGTAGGCCGCACGGCCCGCGCGCTCGTCGGTCGGGGTGTAGCCCTGCGACTCGAACGGGTTCGTGTTGTCACCCGTGGCGATGTAGAGGTTGCCCTGGGTGTCGAACTCGAGGGCACCACCGGCGTGGCAGCACTGCGCGCGCTGCACGGGCACCTGGAGGATGACCTCCTCGCTGGCCGGGTCGATGCTCGTCTCGCCCATGGTGAAGCGGGAGACGAGGTCGGCCGGGGACGTGCTCGGGCCGGGGCTGTAGTAGAGGTAGACCCAGCCGTTCTCGGCGAAGTCGGGGTCGAGCACGATGCCGACGAGCCCGAACTCCTGCACGGTCGTCACGTCCAGGTTGAGGACGGTCCGGACCTGGCCGTTGGTCTCGATGACCTGCACGCGCCCGTCACGCTCGATGTAGAAGACGCGGCCGTCGTCGGCGACGTCGATCTCCATCGGGTTCTGCGTGTTCTCGTCCAGCGCGACACGCTCGAAGCTGCCGTCGAGGGTGGCGGTGCAGTCCGCCGAGACGACGCCCGCGGAGGTCTCGATGCCGCCGAGCACGTGCTGGAGGAACTCGGCCTCGACGTAGCTCTCCTCGGTGTGGCCGAGGGCGGTGTACCAGGCGCGGCCGGCCTCGACCTCCTGGCACCAGGCGATCGGGTGGTCGGCACCCATGCGGTTGCTCGTGCCCGGGTTGTAGCTCGTCTCGTCGAGCGTGGCGAGCACGTGCACGTCGTCGCGCGGGTTGGTCTGGAAGCTGTACCACTCGTCGAAGCGCGACCACTCGGTCGGCAGGAAGTCCGTCGACGGGTGCGCCGGGTCTTCCACGACGACGGTCGCCGTCTGGTTCGCCGGGTGCCCGAGGAAGTACGCGCCGACGAGGTCGCCGTAGAACTCCCAGCCGTACTCGGTGTCGGAGGCGGAGTGGATGCCGGCGAAGCCGCCGCCGCCCTCGATGTACGCCTCGAACGCGGCCTCCTGGCTCGCGTTGAGCACGTCACCGGTCGTGGAGAGGAAGACGACGGTCTCGAACGGCGCGAGACCCGCCTCGGAGAAGACGGCCGCGTCCTCGGTGGCGGTGACGCTGAAGTCGTTCTCCTCACCGAGGAGCTCGATGGCGGCGATGCCCTCCTCGATGCTGCCGTGGCGGAAGCCGGCGGTCTTGGAGAAGACGAGGACGTCGAAGCGTCCTTCGCCGACCGGGGGCGGGGCCAGGGCAGAGACCTCGGCCGAGGCCGCGGCCACCTCGGCGCCCGAGGCCTCGGCGCTGCTGTCGTCGGTGGCGGCCATGGCAGGGGCAGCCACGAGCAGACCGGCCGGGAGGGCCAGTCCGACGAGCCCGGCGAGGGCGGCGCGGGTCGGTCCGCGTCGCCTCCCCGGGTGTGTATCCAGGCTGTGACGTGCAATCCTCATCGATCGTCCGTTCTGTGTCCTGAGGGGCTGGGTTGGCGTTGCTGATCTCTCTCGGGTCGTAGGGACGGATGTGGTGACCCGGACCGCCCGCCGATGCCCCGGCGGGCGGCCCGGGGGCCTAGACCGCCTGCCAGGCGGAGGACGCGGCCGAGCTGCGCTCGACCGCGTCGAGGACGCGCTGCACCTGCAGGCCGTCGGCGAACGACGGCTCCGGCTGACGGTCCTCGGCGAGGGCACCCACGAGGTCGACGACCTGGTGCACGAAGCCGTGCTCGTACCCCAGGCCGTGGCCCGCCGGCCACCAGGCGCCCACGTACGGGTGCTGGGGCTCGGTCACGTAGATGCGCCGGAAGCCCGCGACGAGCGGGTCCTCCGTGGCGTCGTAGTAGTGCAGGACGTTCATGTCCTCGAAGTCGAAGGCCAGCGACCCCTTCGAGCCGTTGACCTCCAGGCGGATGGCGTTCTTGCGACCCCACGCGAAGCGCGTGGCCTCGAAGACCGCGACCGCGCCGCCCTCGAGCCGGGCGGTGAAGAGCGCGGCGTCGTCGACCGTCACCCGGCCCATGCCCTCGCCGGCCTCGCCGCGCAGGCTGCCGGACGACCCGGGGAGCGGACGCTCCTCGACGAACGTCTCGAGCAGCCCGCTCACGCCGCTCACCTTCGAGCCGGTGACGAACTGCGCCATGTCGACGACGTGGGCGCCGATGTCGCCCAGCGCGCCGGAGCCGGCCTTGTCCTTCTCGAGGCGCCACGACATCGGGGCCTGCTCGTCGGCGATCCAGTCCTGCAGGTACTGGGCGCGGACGTGGCGGACCGTGCCGATCCGGCCCTCGGCCACGAGCTGCCGGGCGAGCGCGACGGCGGGCACGCGGCGGTAGGTGAAGCCGACCATGGCGCGGACGCCGTTGGCAGCGGCCTTGTCGGCCGCGGCCGCCATGCGCTCGGCCTCCTCGACCGTGTTCGCGAGCGGCTTCTCGCACAGCACGTGCTTGCCGGCCTCGAGGGCCGCCACGGCGATGTCGGCGTGCGTGTCACCGGGGGTGCAGATGTCGATGAGCTGGACGTCGTCGCGCACGAGGAGCTTGCGCCAGTCGGTCTCGGTCTCCTCCCAGCCCAGTGTGCGGGCCGCCTGCTCGACGGCCTCGGCGCGCCGGCCGGCGACCACGCGCATGCGCGGGCGGCGCGGCAGGTCGAAGAAGCGCGGCGCCACGGACCAGGCCTGCGAGTGCGCGGCGCCCATGAACGAGTGGCCGACCATGGCGACACCGAGCTCGGGTGCGTGGTCAGGACCCATCGGTCCTCCCTTCCTGGGGCGGCGCCGTCCCGGGACGCCACCCTGCCGGGCGGTGACGCGGACCCCCGCAGGGGTCCGCGCCACCACGTGGTCGTCGGTCGGTCAGGACTCGAACGCGCTGTCGATGTACTGGTCGACGTTGTCCGCCGTCACGACGGGCGCGTACAGCTGCACCTCGCGCGGGACGGTGTTCGAGACGAGGTCGCCCAGGTCCTTGTTCTGCTCGACGAGGCGAGCGAGCGAGATGCCGTCCGCGGCCTGGGTCGAGGGGTAGATGACCGTGGCCTGGAGGACGGAGTCGCCCTCCTGGATCTCGCGCATGACGTTCGCGGAGCCCGCGCCGCCGACCATGATGAACTCGTCGCGGCCGGCCTGGTCGATGGCGGCGAGCACGCCGACACCCTGGTCGTCGTCGTGGTTCCAGATGGCGTCGATCTGCGGCGCCGCCTGCAGCAGGCTGGCCGCGGCCTCCTGGCCGCCCTGGACGGTGAAGTCCGCGGCGACGCGGTTGTCGACGTCGAGGCCGCAGTCGCTGAGCGCGTCCGCGAAGCCCTGGCTGCGGTCCTGGGTGAGGGGCAGCGAGTCGATGCCGGCGATCTCGGCGACGACGGCGTCGGGGTTGTCGCCGACCTGCTCGCAGATGTACGTGCCGGCGCTGACGCCCATGCCGTAGTTGTCGCCGAGCACGGTCGTGCGGGCGGCGAACGGGCTGGAGAACTCGCGGTCGACGTTGACGACGGTGATGCCGGCCTCCATGGCCTGCGTCGCGACCTCGGTGAGGGCCGCGCCGTCGAACGGCAGCAGGACGATGGCGTCCACGCCGTCGTTGATGAACGTCTCGATCTGGCTGATCTGGACGTTGACGTCGTTGGTGCCCTCGGCGACGACGAGCTCGACGTCCTCGTACTCGGCAGCGCGCTCCTCGGCGGCCCGCGTGATGGCGGCCATCCAGCCGTGGTCGGCGGCGGGCGCCGAGAAGCCGATGGTGACGGTCTCGCCGGTCTCGTCGTTGGCGCCACCGCCGGCGGCCTCGCCCTCCGCGGGGGCCGCGCCACCGGACTCGGCGGGGGCGGCCTCCTCCTCGGCCGGGGCCTCGTTGGAGGTGCAGGCGCCGAGCCCGAGCGCGAGGACCGCGATCGAGCTGACCGCGAGCGCGGAGCGGCGGAAACGGATGGTGCGGGTCATGGGTGTCTCCTCTTCGAGATGGTCTGGCAGGGGTTGGTGCGGTGGTGCTGCGTGGCACCGCGCACCGTGGACCCGGGGACAGCCGGGCACGGGCGCGGGGAGCTGCGGGGTCGGGCCCCGCTCACCCTGAGCGGGCGCCGGACGGGCGACCGGCGGCGAAGCGCTGCTGGAGCAGGACGGCGACCACGATGATCGCGCCCTTGGCGATCGACTGGGACGAGATCGACAGGTTGTTCTGGATGAAGATGTTCGTCAGCGAGGCGAAGATCAGGACGCCGAGGACGGTGCCGACGATCGTGCCGCGGCCACCGGCCAGCAGCGTCCCGCCGACGACGACCGCGGCGATCGCGTCCAGCTCGTAGAGCTGGCCGTTCGTCGACGACCCGGCCGTGGTGCGGGCGAGCATCATGACCCCGGCGATGCCGGCGCACAGGCCGGACAGCGCGTACAGGTACATGGTGTGCCGGTTCACCTTGATGCCGGCGAGACGTGCGGCCTCCGGGTTGCCGCCGACCGCCACGGTCCGCCGCCCGAAGGTGGTCCGGTTGAGCAGGACCCACCCGGCGACGGCGACGAGCGCGAAGAGCCACACGAGGACCGGGATGCCGAGGAAGTCGCCGCGGAAGAAGTCGAGGAAGTCGTTGTTGTTGACGATCTGCGTGCGGCGCTGGGCGATGATCTCCGCGAGGCCGCGGGCGGCCACGAGCATGGCGAGCGTCGCGATGAAGGCGACGACCTTCCCGTAGGCGATGAGCACGCCGTTGACGAGACCGGCCACGGTGCCGACGGCCAGCGCCGTGAAGACCATGACGATCCAGTGCGTGTCGGCCGCGAGCGTCTGCGTCGCCAGGGTCGTCGCCCACACCGACGCGAGCCCGAGGACCGACCCGACCGACAGGTCGATGCCGCCACCGGTGATGACGAACGTGACGCCGATGCTCACGACGCCGATGACCGCGGCCAGGCGCAGGATCGTGAGGATGTTGTCGATGCTCGCGAACTGGGTCCCGGCCGTCACGACGCCCGCCACCACGATGAGCAGCAGGACGACGACGAGGCCGAGGTTGCGGGTCACGCCGGTGCCGCCGAGGAAGCCGAAGAGGTTGCGGCGACCACCCTCGTCGGAGGTGTCCGTGCTGTTGCCGCTGCCGGCGTCGGCGGAGCCGTCGCGCTGCAGCGGGGCGGGGTGGTCCGGGTCCGGTGGGACCGACCCCGCTGTCTCCAGCGTCTGGGGGGTCTTCTCGCTCACGCGGCTGTTCCTTCCATGACGAGGGCGAGCACACCGTGCTCGTCGATCTGGTCGGCCGGTCCCTCGTGCAGGACCTTGCCGTCGTCCACGACGAGGACCCGGTGGGAGAGACCGAGCACCTCCTCGATCTCGCTCGACACCACGACCACCGCGTTGCCGGCCTCGGCGAGGCGGGCCACGAGGGCGTAGATCTCCGCGCGGGCGCCGACGTCGACGCCGCGGGTGGGCTCGTCGAGCAGGAGCACGCGGCACCCGTGCACGAGCCAGCGCGCGAGCATCGCCTTCTGCTGGTTGCCGCCCGAGAGGGTCCGGATCGGACGGTCGGGGTCGCGGGGGCGCAGGTCGAGGGCCTCGATCTGCTCGACCGCGACGCGCCGCTCGGCGCGCTCGTCGAGCATCGAGGCCTTGGCCTGGCGGGCGAAGGTCGACAGCGTGATGTTGCGGTAGACGGGCTCGTCGAGCAGCAGGCCCATGCTCTTGCGCTCCTCGGGGGCGAGACCGACCCCGGCCTTGACGGCCGAGTCCACCGAGCCGCGCCGCATCTGCTTGTCCCCGACGTGCACCGTGCCGGCGGTCGCGCGGCGCGCGCCGTAGACGGTCTCGAGGATCTCCGAGCGGCCGGAGCCGACGAGCCCGGCGAGGCCGACGACCTCGCCCGCGCGCACCGTGAACGACACGTCGGAGAACTCCCCGCGCAGGCCGAGGCCCTCGACGCGGAGCAGCTCGGGGGCGTCGTCGGGGATGCGCGGGCGGGGCGGGAAGACCTGCTCGACGTTGCGGCCCGTCATGAGCTTGATGAGCTCCGGCGTGGGGGTGTCGGCGACCTCGAGGTTCGACGCCACCGAGCTGCCGTCCTTGAGGACGGTGATCCGGTCGCCGATCTCGCGGATCTCCTCCAGGCGGTGGGAGATGTAGAGGACGGCCACCCCGTCGGCGGTGAGCTCGCGAACGACGCGGAAGAGGTTCTCCACCTCCTCGGAGTCCAGCACCGCGGACGGCTCGTCCATGATGATGAGCCGCGCGTGGTGGCTGAGGGCCCGGGCCATGCTCACGACCTGCTTGCCCGCGGCCGACAGCGTGCCGACCTCGCGGCTCGGCGAGATCTCGCTGTGCCCGAGCCGCGCGAGGGTCTCCGCGGTGCGCTTGTTGGCCTCGCGGCGGCGGGTGACGCCGCCCGCGGACAGCTCGTGCCCGAGGTAGACGTTCTCGGCGACGGTGAGGCCGTCGACGACGTCGAGCTCCTGGTACATGGTGGCGATGCCGGCCCCGAGGGCGGCGACGGGGGACGTGATCTCGAACGGCTTCCCCTGCCACTCGATCGTCCCCTCGGTGGGGGCGTGCGCTCCGGCGAGCACCTTGATCAAGGTGGACTTGCCGGCACCGTTCTGCCCCAGAAGACAGTGCACTTCGCCGGCCCGTACCTCGAGGTCGACGCCGTCGAGGGCCCGTACGCCGGGGAACGTCTTCACGATCCCCTGCATCCGCAGGACCACCTCGGGCGCCCCGGGCATAGGGCGGCCTCGCTCGCTCGTCACAGTGTGTGTCGACCTCCTCGTCGAGGGACTGGGCCGCGGTCGGTGCGACGGCGGCGAACTTATGTGACCCGTTCACGGTCGGGCAATAGTTCGTCGGTGGACCAGACGAACCCGTTACCTGATCGTTACAAGGGTGCGGATCGGATCCGCGGCCGCCGGCTTCGACGACCCACGGCGAGGACCAACGTCAGCCGGTGCCCCGCTTTCGCCTAACCGTAGACAGAAGTCCGCGCGTGTCAAGCATCTGTTTCGTCGCAGACAACGGCCAAGGGGTATGGGTATTGTCGTAGCGATGGCCACGACGTTGACGGAGACGTTCACACAGCCGGGTTCCGCGGGAGCGGTCCTCGCCGTGCTGCGTGACGGCCGCGCCCGCACCCGCTCGGAGCTCGCGACGCTGACCGGGCTGTCCCGGGCGACGGTCCGCCAGCGCATCGACACGCTGCTCGCCCGGCAGCTCGTGACCCCCGCCGGCGACGCCGCCTCCACGGGCGGGCGCCCGCCCAGCCAGTTCGCCTTCAACCCCTCGGCCGGGCTCGTGCTCGGAGCCGACATCGGCGCGACGCACGCCCTGCTCGCGGTCACCGACCTCGCCGGCCAGGTGCTCGCGGAGGAGCAGCGCACGCACGACATCGCCGACGGCCCGGAGGCCGTGCTGTCGTGGGTGGTCGACAGCGGTCGCCGCCTCGCCGACTCCGTCTCCGCCGAGGCGAACCTGCTCGGCGTCGGCATGGGCCTGCCCGGCCCGATAGAGCACAGCACCGGACGGCCGATCTCGCCGCCGATCATGCCGGGCTGGGACGGCTACGACGTGATCGGCCACCTCACCGACGGCCTGGCCCCGGTGGCCGTCGTCGACAACGACGTCAACGTCATGGCCCTCGGCGAGCACTTCACGGCGTGGTCCGACGTCGACCACCTCGTCTACGTCAAGGTCGGCACCGGTATCGGCTCCGGGATCATCTCCGACGGCGAGCTGCGCCGCGGCGCGCAGGGCGCGGCCGGCGACCTCGGTCACGTCGCGGTCCCCCACGCCGTTGACGCCCTGTGCCGCTGCGGCAACACCGGCTGCCTCGAGGCGGTCGCCGGCGGCGGCGCGGTCGTGGCCCGGCTGCGCGACAAGGGCATCGACGCCCACACGAGCACCGACCTGGTCGCCCTGTCCAAGGGCGGCTCGGTCGAGGTCGTGCACGTGCTGCGCGAGGCCGGCCGCGACATCGGCGAGGTCCTCGCGACCGTCGTGTCGATGCTCAACCCGTCGGTCATCGTGCTCGGCGGCGCCCTCGCGGCGGCCGGCGAGCACCTGCTGGCCGGGGTCCGCGAGGTCGTGTACCGCCGCTCGCTGCCGCTGGCCACGCAGCACCTGCGGATCGTGCCGAGCGCGGCCGGACGCCACGCGGGCGTCATCGGCGCGGCCGTCATGGTCATCGAGCGGGTCCTCGCGCCCGACGCGGTCGACCGCCCGCTCGTCCTGGACTGAGGCTCACCGCCGCGCAGGTCTGCGTTCCTGTCGACGCACGCCACGTACGTCTGCGTTCCTGTCGACGCACGCCACGTACGACGACGTTCCTGTCGACACACGGCGCGTAAGTCGACATTCCTGCCGACGCACGCCACGTACGTCTGCGTTCCTGTCGACGCACGGCGCGTAGGTCGACGTTCCTGTCGACCGACGGGTCAGTGGTCGACGCCGACGCCCGGGGCGAGGGTGAGGTGCACGTGACCGAGCCCGGCGTCCACGTTCGCGACGTCGACGAGCGTCGCCGCCGTCACCCACGAGCGCAGCGCCTGGTCACCGAGGTCGGCGGCGTGCGCGCCGAGGCGGACGGCGAGCGCGTCCTCGGGTGCATCAGCAGCCAGGGCGTGCGCCTCCAACGACGACCCCGTGAGCGCGACGGTCGAGCGCAGCGCGGAGCGGGCCGCGTTCGCCGCGGTCGAGCCGCCGGGCTCGGCGGCGAGCCGGTCCTGCAGCGCCGCCACGTCCGCGGTCCACGTCGCGACGTCGGCCGCGGCCGGTGACGGTCCGGCGAGCGACTCGGCCATGGGCGACAGCACGTCGACGACGTCCTGCGCGGTGGCGGTGACGGCCGCGGCGTCCTCGACCGTGCGCGCCTCCTCGGCGGCGACGAGGTCGGCGGTGCGGGCGTCGACACCGTCGCGGCGGTCGAGCAGCACACCGCCGACCGCGGCCGCCGCCACGACGAGCGTGACGGCGACCGCGATCAGCGGCCGGGGCACGCGGTGGCCCGCGGCCCCGTCGGAGGGCGGGCGCCGGCCGGCACCGGCGGCCCTCCCGCCGGGCCCGCGCGCCACCCCGCCGCTCCCGCCGCGGGGGCGGGTGCTCGGTCGGGGCTGCTGGCGCGTGGGCACGTCCGGTGTCCTCTCGTGAGGTGGTGGGCGGAGCGGTGCCGCCCGCCCGGGGCGCGTGCCCCGGGCGGGCGGCGGCTGTGCGGCGTCAGCCGCAGGAGCGGGCCGCGTACTCCACGGCGCCCTCGGCCGCGAGGTCGCCGGCGCTCGCGCGCATGCTCACCTCGCCGGCGTCGACCGACCGCTGCCGCGTCGAGAACGCGAGCGACGTCGCGCCGCCCGCCTCCACCGTCGCGGTCCGCGTCCCGTACGGCGACGTGACCTCGACCGTGACCGGGGCGTCGTGCTCGGAGGCGACCCGCGCCACGAGCACCACGCGACCGGCCACGCACCGGGTCTCCGCCGTCATGGTGACGGCGAGCTCCGGCTCGGGGTCCTCGGCGCCGAAGCGCACCCAGTCGAACTGGATGTCGGTCGCCTTGGACTGCTCCGGGCCGATCGCCCACACGCCGACCCGGTCCAGCGGACCGGGGTGCGTGACGGGCTCGCCGACCTGGGTCCACGTCACGCCGCCGTCGGACACCCACCCGGTGTAGGTGTCGCCGACCTTGGCCAGACGCAGGTACCAGTAGCCGGACTCCGAGGTGTCGGCGATGTCGAGCACCCGGTTGCCGCCGCCGCCGAAGTCGGCGTCGACCTCCGAGACGAGCTCCGCCCCCAGGTTGACGGCCGACCCCTGCGGGTTGCGGGCGCCGACGTTGAGCTTGACGTAGTCGTCGTCGCCGCCGTACGCGAGCAGGCCCGCCAGCTTCCACTGGTGGTCGAGCTCGCCCCGGAGCCGGGTCTCGACGACCCAGTCGCCCTCGGGTGCGCTCTGGAGGACCAGGTTGCGCGGGTCGAGGTTGTCGGTGCCGTGGATGTCACCGGGCTGGGTGGTGATGGTGAGGTGGCCGTCGGCCACCGTCACCTCGGACGCGTCGGGGCGCACGACCGCGTCCCACCGGCAGGTGTCGAGCGAGGTGCCGTCGAACTCGTCGGACGGGTCGACCTCGGGGGCCGGACCGTCCTCGCCGACGAGACCCGCCCGCTCGACGTGGGCGACGACGCCGGGCGTGCCGGTGTCGCCGGCGGCCACGACGCCGATGGTCGCGCCCGTCTTCAGCGGCGCGCGGCCCGCGAGCGCGGTCCACGTGCTGCCGTCGACGGACCACGCGGCGGTGAGCCCGCTGCCGTCGCTGACGAGCCGCAGGTGCAGCGAGTCCGGCGAGCCGGGCACGGTCACGTTGTTCGCGTGCCACTGCCGCGACCCGGCGGTCTCGGTCTGGAACTCCAGGAACGGAGCCCCCGACGTGCCCTGCGTCCACGCGACCTTGACGTACTCGTCGTCGGAGGCGTGGAGCATGAGGCCGGCGTGCTGCCAGCTGCGGGTGTGGTCGAGCGCGACCTCCGTCTCGAAGGTCCACTCCCCCGCCGGGGCCGGGGTGGCCACGTAGGAGATCGGACCGGTCGAGCCCTCGTTGATGTCGCCGCCGGTGACCGGCAGGTGCAGCCGGCCGTCGGAGACGGTGACGGGCGAGCCGGCCGCGGCGCGCACGGTGCTCCAGCGCGCCTCGTCGAGGCTCGTGCCCTCGAACTCGTCGAGGCCACCCGTCGGGCAGGCCGGGAACTCCTCGAGCTCCGGCTCCTCCGGCCCCTCGGGCAGGCCCTCGACGACCGTGAAGTCCTCGAAGACCGCCGTGGAGCGCGCGGTGGTGGAGTGCGCCGTCACCGCCAGGCCGATGTCCTGCACCGACGCGGCGCCGGTGATGGTCACCGGGTCACCGACGGGGGTGAAGGTCTCACCGTCGGCGCTGGTCCACGCCTGGTACGACGAGCCGTCGCGGGTGACCCGCAGCCAGCTCGGGTACCGGGACGTCGGCCCGTTGGTGGAGGCGTCGAGCTGGCCGTTGCCGTCGGTGTCGCGCAGCCACTCGTAGGCGTTGCCGTTGCGGGCGGCGAGGTAGACGTAGCCACCCGAGGCGCCCGCGCGGGTCATGTCGTTGCGGACCATGATCCCGGCCTTGGCCGAGGTGTTCGCCACCTGCTGGCTGAGGATCCGCACGGTCGCGGTCCACTGCTCGCCCTGCGCGGCACCGGGCTGGTAGACCGCGCTGTACTCGTCGGTGCCCTGCCACGTGTTGGCGCCACCGGAGGTGATGCCCCACGTGCTGGTGTCGGGACGGTCGAAGGTCCCGGCCGCCGACGGGTGGCTGTAGGTCAGCCACCCGGCGTAGAGGTCGCCGACGTCGAACTGGACCGGGCGCGACGTCGTGGTGACGCCGTCGCCGTTGGTCGCGACCGCCTCGACGGTGTAGCGACCGGTGTCCGCCGGGGTCCAGGTGACCTCGTACGGGGCGGTGTCGTCGGAGCCGACGGACTCGCCGTCGACGAGGAACTCGACCGCCGTGATGCCGTTGTCGGCGTCGGAGGCGTCGGCGGCCAGCGTGACCGGCCCGACCTCCTCCACGACCGAGTACGGCTCGGGCGAGGTGACGGTGACGACCGGGCGGGTCGTGCCCGACACCCCCTGGCCGACGGCCTCGACGAAGTTGACCCGGCGGGTCCCCTCACCGGGGAGCACGACGAACAGCTCGAAGGACTCCCCCGGGTCGGTGACGTCGACCGTCACGTCGCTGTAGCGGGTCAGTCCGAGCGCCGGCACCTCCGCGCTGCCCACGAGCTCGCCGTCCGGCGCACCCGCCCGCAGCTCCACGGTGCCGGCCTGCGAGGCCGCCGCGCGCACGGTGAGCGCGTCGACGCCGGTGAGGTTGACCGTGTCGTAGGAGAACCACGCGCCGCCGGAGCCGTCGAGCGACTGGCCGTGGCCGGCCACGTCGCGGGACTCGGTGACGGTGATGCCGGAGTCGGCGGAGCGGAACTCCGCCTCGCGCAGGCGCGGGAACACCCGGACGGTGTCGCTGCCGGTCAGCGCCTGCTGCCCGCCGCCCCCGGCGTCGGTGTAGCGGGCGTCGATGACGTAGAAGATGTTCTCGTCCGGCGCGTGGCCGCCGAGCGAGGTCTCCACCGAGCCCGTCAGGCCACGGGACTCCGTGGTCGGGTGGGCGTGGTAGTCGTGCCCCAGCGCCGGCGTGACGATGACGTCGGCCGGGTCGACCTCGTCCTCGGCGTCGGTGACGGACACCTGCCACTCCAGGGTGGCGCCGAAGTCGAAGAACGCGCCGTCCGGCGGGCCCTCGATCTGCACGTCCGGCTGGGTGTTGCCGACCGTGATGGGCGTGGTGACCGTGCCGGTCTTGCCCGCCGGGTCGGTCACCGTCAGGCGCGCGTCGTAGCGCCCGTTCTCGGTGTAGGTGTGCGTCGCCTCGACGCCGGTGGCGTCGGTGGTGCCGTCACCGTCGAAGTCCCACGCGTAGGTGAGCGCCTCCTCCTCCGGGTCGGTGCTCCCGGCACCGGAGAACGTGACGGCCAGCGGCGCCTGGCCCGACGTCGGCTCGACGGCCATGCGGGCCACCGGCGACCGGGACCCGGAGATGTAGTCGATGCGGTGCAGGCCCGAGCTGGGGTTGTCACGGCCGTAGCCGCCGCCCCAGTCGAGCACGTACATCGACCCGTCGGGGCCGAACAGCGAGTCGATCGGGGCGAGGAACTGCGTCTGCGGCAGGAAGGGGTTGACCTTCTCCACCGCCTCACCCGGCACGAACTCCTCCGTCGTCGCCTCGTCGGCGAGCACGAACGAGAACATGTCGTTGCGCGCCCAGTCGTAGAAGAACGGCTTGCCGTCGAAGTGCTCCGGGAACTTGGTGTCGGACTCGAGCGCCTCGTCGTAGCGGTAGACCGGGCCGCCCATGGGGGCGAGGCCGCCGCCCTGGTTGAGCCCGGAGCCCTGGTCGGAGGCGCGCCGGTAGCCGTAGTACACGTCGGCCGGGCGGGCCGGCGGCAGCTGCTCGAGCCCCGTGTTGTGGATGGAGTCGTTGACGGGCGCGTCGCAGTCGAAGTAGTCCCCGACCGTCACGGGGCTCGTCAGGTAGTCGACGTCGCGGAACGGCTCGTTGTCGCCCATGCACAGCGGCCAGCCGTAGTTGCCGGGCTCGCGGATCCAGTTCCACTCCGCGATGCCGGCCGGCCCGCGGGTGGCCGGCGCGTCGTTGCTGTTGTCCGGGGAGTAGTCGGCCATGCCGACGTCACCGGTGACCGGGTCGACGTAGAAGCGGAACGGGTTGCGGAAGCCCATCGCGTAGATCTCGGGGCGGATGAGGTCCGCGTCCTTGTCCGCCGCCCACTCGGTGTCGACGAGGTTGCCCTCGGGGATCGTGTAGGTGCCGTCGGGCTCCGGGTGGATGCGCAGCAGCTTGCCGCGCAGGTCGTTGGTGTTGGCGCTGGTGGCGCGCGCGTCCCACAGCATCGTCGAGGACTCGTGCAGCGGCGCGTAGCCGCCCGAGGGCTCCGAGTGGGGGTTCACGTCGTCGCCGACGCCCAGGTACAGGTCGCCGTCGGGGCCGAAACGCAGCCCGCCACCGGTGTGGCCGGGCTCGTCGGGCAGCCGGCTCGCCGGCACCTCGAGCACGACGACCTCGCTGGCCGGGTCGATGGTCCCCGACTCGTCGTCCATCGTGAAGCG
The DNA here is from genome assembly GCF_037153975.1 of Aquipuribacter sp. SD81. Lineage (NCBI taxonomy): Bacteria > Bacillati > Actinomycetota > Actinomycetes > Micrococcales > Intrasporangiaceae > Aquipuribacter > Aquipuribacter sp. SD81. The sequence continues at coordinate 121,146 of NZ_JBBAYJ010000009.1, read as the reverse complement.
CGAGATGCGGCTGAAGAAGTTGTCCGGGTCCGCGTTGTCGGCCGCGTCCGGGGCGTAGTAGACGAACACGTGCCCGTTGGTGTCGAAGTCCGGGTCGAGGGCGATGCCGAGCAGGCCGTCCTCGCCGCCGGAGTACACGTCGAGCTGCACGGCCGTCGTCGTGGTCTGCGTCGCCGGGTCGTACACGCGGATCTGGCCGCGCACGAGCTCGGTGAAGAACACCCGCCCGTCGGAGGCGACGTCGATGGCGAACGGCGCGGACGTGTTGGAGTCGAGCGTCACGCGCTCGTACTCGCTCCAGTCGGTGCCGCCGCAGTCGCCCTCGGCCAGGCCGGCGGCCCACTCGACGCCGCCCACGATGTGCTGCACGAGGGCGGGCTCGTCGGTGTAGTGCGCGCCGAAGTGGCCCATGCCGGTCATCCAGGCGCGGCCGCCGTCGTAGGGCCGGCACCAGGAGATCGGGTGGTCGTAGCCCATGGCGTTGGAGCCGGCGTCGTACGTCGACTCGTCCATGGTGGCGAGCACGTGCGCCTCACCGCGCACGTTGGCCGAGTAATTGTACCACTCGTCCGCGCGCTCCCAGCGCTGCGGCAGGTGCTCGGTCGAGGGGTGGACCTGGTCCTCCACGACCACAGTGCCGGGCAGGCCGGGGCTGGTGCCGGTGGCGGCGTGACCGGGCATGAGCGCCCCGATCATGTCGTCCCACCAGTCGTAGCTGCCGCGCATGTCGGTGGCGTTGTGGATGGCGACGATGCCGCCGCCGGCCTGCTGGTAGCGCTCCAGCGCGGCCTTCTCCTCGGCGCTCCACGGGTCGCCGGAGGTCTGGAACATGACGAGGGCGTCGTAGGCGGCGAGGTCCTCGTCGTTGAAGACGGTGGAGTCCTCGGTGTGGTCCGAGGCGATGCCGGCCTCGGCGAAGGCGTCCTGCAGCACCGGGGTGCCCTGGGTGATCGCCTCGGTGTGCCGGAACTGGGTGGTCTTGGTGAAGATGAGGACGCGGGCCTCGTCCGCCTCCTCCACGGCCTGGGCCGCCACGGGGGCGGCCGCCACCGTGGTGGCGGCGAGCAGGGCGGCCAGCCCTGTCGCGACCAGGCCCACCGGCCTGGTCCATCGGGTACGTGGCACGTGCATGCGCTGAGCTCCTTGTGTGCGTCGTCGCGGTATCGGGAGCCCGTCGACCTGGCGCGTGCCGGCGCACCGGTGGCCGCGGGGACTTCGTCGTCCGTTGCGGGGCGCGGGCCTGCCGCGCGGCGTGGTGCTAGGCGCCGACCTCCTTCAGGTGGGCGAGCCCGTCGACGGCGAGCGCGTCCTGGCTCGCGGCCAGCGGCCGCCAGATGGACGCCGCGCGCGCGATCGTCGCGTTGTCGGGCGTGAAGGACTCGATGCAGACCGCGCCGGCGTAGCCGACGGCGTCGAGCGCGGCGACGAGACCCGGCCAGTCGGCGTGGTCGTCGCCCGGGGTGCCCCGGTGCGTCCCGGAGGCCTGCACGTGCGCGATGCGGTCCCCGGCGGCCCGGACGGCCGCGACGGGGTCCCGCTCCTCGATGTTGAGGTGGTAGGTGTCGAGCAGCAGCCCCACGGCGTCGGCGACCTCGGCCGGGAGGTGGTCGAGCGCCTCCAGCGCCTGCTCGACGGTATTGAGGAACGACGTCTCGTAGCGGTTGAGCGGCTCCACCGCGATGCGCACGCCCGCGGCGCGGGCGTGCTCGGCGACGGGCACGAGCGCCTCGGCCCAGCGCGCGTACGCCGCGGTGCGCGCGGCGCCCTCCAGCGCCCACGTCCGCCCGACCGAGGCGTAGGCGGGGCCGCCGATGACGTCGGCGCCCACCGCGTGGGCGGCGTCGACGACCGCGCGCAGGTAGTCCTGGGTGCGGCGGACGACGTCGTCGGGCGCGTCGACGAGCTCGCGACCCTCCCCCGTCACGAGGCAGACGGTCGCGCCGAGGCCGCAGTCGTCGAGGACCCGGCGCGCGGCGGCGGGGTCCCAGTCGCCGACGCCCTCGACGGGCATCTCCAGCACGTCGAAGCCCCACCCGGCCACGCGCGGGGCGAGCCGGGCGACGTCGGGGTCGGTGAGCGGCGAGCACCACAGCCACGTCGAGACCCCGAGCGGGCGTCGCGACGCGGTCGGAGCCGAGCCGGCGGTCGTCATCGATCCTCCTGTGTGCCGTGCCGTTCACCGACGGTCACGGATAGCGCTCACATCCTGGCCCGAGAGACCCGGTGCCGACCAGCCCCTGCGGACGGTCGGCACCGGGCGTCCGGTCGGTCAGCGGTCCTGCCACGCCTCGGGGTAGCCGGGCAGGTCCTCGCCGCCGAACTTCGCGTAGTGCAGGCTCGGCATCTCGGCGTTGGCCTCGAGGAACTCCTGCAGCGTGTCCTGCGTGACGGGCTCCTGCGGGAGGATCCACTCCGCGGGGACCTGCTCGCCGGCGAAGATGTCGACGGCCGCCTCGATCGGGGTGCGCCACTGGAAGTTCGAGTACACCGGCGCGATCGCGGTCATGCCGGTCTCGTCCCACTTGCGCAGGAAGCTCATCTCGTCCTCGCCGACCATGACGGGGTACTCGGCGCCCGCGTCCTCGAAGGCCTCGACGGCCGCGACGGCGCCGTCACCGGCGTCCATCCAGATGCCGTCCACGTCCCCGCGCTGGATGTACTGGGTGACGAGGTCCTTGATCTGCGCGGCGTCGCCGCCGGTGAACTCGTCGCCGAGCACCTCCAGCTCGGAGCCGGCGAAGATCTCCTGCGCGGCGGCCCAGCGGTTCTCGAGCACGTCGACGCCGGGCAGGATGCGCAGCGCGAGCACGGTGCTGCCGGGCTCGAGGTTGTCGACGAGGAACTCCGCGCCGTCGGCGCCGTAGGCGTAGCCGCCGATCGGGTGGATGAACGTCGTCATGCAGTCGGTGTTGACGCCGCGGTCGAACACGATGACCGGCACGCCGCTCGCGCACGCCGCCTCGACGGCCGGGGTGAGGGTGGCGGTGGTCGAGGGGGAGATGATGATCGCGCCGCAGTCGCCGGCGTCGATGAACGACTGGATGTCGGAGATCTGCTTGTTGTCGTCGTCGGCGGCGTCGGCCACGCGGAACTCGCCGATGAGGCCCTGCTCCTGGTAGACGGCCACCTGCTCCTGCATCGTGATGAAGCCGGTGACGCGCCACGGGTTCGACACCGAGGCGTTGGAGAAGCAGAGGTCCTGCGGGCCCTCGGCGGCGTACTCGGCGGTGTCGACGTACTCGGGCTCGATGGCCTGCAGCCACGGGGTGGCCGGGTCGCCCTCGGGCTCCACGTCGCGCTGGGCGAGCTGGTTCTCGTAGTTCTCGCGGACGAAGAACTCGCCCTCCGACGGGCCGCCGGAGCCGGCGTCGGTGCCCTCGTCGGTCTCGGTGCCGGCGTCGGCGCCGGTCTCGCCCGCCCCGGCGGACGCGTCCACCGGCGCGGGGGCCGCGGCGTCCTCCCCTGGGGTGTCGGTCGAGCAGCCCGCGAGGGCGAGGGTCGCCACGGCGAGCGTGGCGACCGCGGTCTTGGTGAGCGGCATCGTTGGGCCCTCCATCAGGGGTTGTGGGTGGAGCACGGGTGGTGCACCCGGCCGGTCAGCCGGTGGCTACGGGGGTCCTCTCGGACTCGCTGCGGTGCGGCGGCGCGGGCGGCGCCGAGGTGGCGCGGTCCCGGCCGCGGGCCGCGTACGCGACGGCGGCGATGATGATCACGCCCTGCAGGACGGGCCGCGTCGTCGAGGGCAGGTCGAGCTGGGTGAAGAGCCGGTCGATCGCCTGGTAGGTGAGCGCGCCCGCGATCGCGGCCACGACCGTCCCCTTGCCGCCGCCGAGCACGACCCCGCCGAGCACGACGGCGGTGATGGCGACGAACTCCAGGCCCTGGCCGACCTGGGCGGTGACGCCCGCGAACCCGCCGATGAGGACCGCGGCGAGCGTGGCGAGCACGCTGGACAGCACGAAGGCGGCCGTGCGGACCCGCCACACGGTCACCCCGGCGTAGCCGGCGGCCACGTCGTTGTCGCCGGTGGACACGAGCGTGCGCCCGAACGGGGCGCGCATGAGCAGCACGGCGGCGACGGCGACGACGACTGCGATGAGCAGCGCCCACGGCAGCTGCCGCAGCACGGGCATGTCGATGCCGCTGCGGCCCCACTGCCGGAACGACTCCGACAGCGCCCCGGTCGGCGCGCCGCCGGTCCACACCCGGATCGCGCCGTTGAGCACGAGGAGCATGCCGAGCGTCGTGATGAACGACGGGACGCGGAGCAGGGTGGTGACGAGGCCGTTGACGAGACCGACGACGACCGCGAAGCCGAGCATGAGGAGCATGACGGGGACGGTGTTCGCCTCCTCGCCGTCGATGAGCCGCGCGGCGATGACGACCTGCGCGCCGACCAGCGCCCCGACCGACAGGTCGAACTCGCCGGACACGATGACGAAGTACTGCCCGATCGCGAGCACCACGAGCGGCGCGGCCGCGCGCAGGAACGCCATGAGCGACGGGGGCTCGACGAAGCTCGGGTTGAGCACGGCGATCGCGACGAGCACGGCGACGAGCAGCGCGAAGATCGTCGCGGAGCCGCTGGTGAACCGGCTGACGGTGTCGCGGACGGTGCCGAGCGCGCTCATGCCGGGGCTCCTTGGTCGACGGCGCTGGGTCTGCCCTTCCCGCGCCCGAGGTCGGCGAAGCGCCGGCGGCGGGCGTTGGGGTCGATCTGGCGGCGGGCGTACAGGGCGACGGCGGCGACGATGATCACGCCGCGGAGCACGTCGCGGAAGAACGGGTCGACCTGCAGCAGGTTGAAGACCGTGTCCATCGTCGCGAGGATCAGGACGCCCGCGACGGTGCCGGCGATGCCGCCGCGACCGCCCATGAGCAGCGTGCCGCCGAGCACGACGGCCGCGATCGAGTCGAGGTCGTAGCCGGCGCTGTAGATCTGCACCGACACGCCGGTGCTGAACCGGGAGGCGAGCAGGAGGCCGGCGATGCCCGCGGCCGTCGAGCACAGCACGTGGGCGAGCACGAGCGTGCGGTCGGTGCGGATGCCCGACAGTCGCGCGACGTCGCGGTTGCCCCCGACGGCGTACATCGCGTACCCGGCGCGGGTGCGGTGCAGCAGCACGTAGGCGAGCACCGCGACCCCGAGCATGACGGCCGTCGACAGCGGCACGACGCCGATGCGCGTGTAGCCGAAGTTCTGGAAGCTCGGCGCCACGGTGCCCGCCGGTCCCTGGTACTGCGTGTCGAGGTAGCCCTTGATGATGAGGCCGAGCCCCAGCGTCGCGATGAAGGGGTTGACCCGTCCCTTCGTCACGACGAGGCCGTTGACGAGGCCGAGCAGCGCGGAGACCGCGAGCGCCGCACCGATGCCGAGCAGGATGCGCTCCTGCTGCCCCGCCATGACGGTCGCTCCGATGATGCTCGCGAGGGCGGCGACGTAGCCGACGGACAGGTCGAGGGAGCGGTTGAGGATGACGAGCGTCTGGCCGATGGCGAGGAACCCGAGCACGCTCGTGCGGCTCAGCAGGTTGACGACGTTGTTGCCGGCGAGCAGGTTCGTGCCGTCCAGCGCCACGAGCACGGTGCCGACGAGCAGGATGAGGACGAACGCGAGCCAGATGATCGCGGTCGAGCCGAGGTGCAGGCGGCGTCGCCGCGGGGCCTCGGACCGGGCGGCCGAGGTGCGCTCCCCCGCGTCGGGCCGCTCGCTCGTGGGTGCGCTCACGCCAGCTCCCCCGCCCCGGTCGCCTCGGCCATGACGGCCTCCTCGTCGCTGCCGCCTGGCAGCTCTGCGGCCACCCGGCCGTCGCGGAGGACCACGACGCGGTCGGCCATGCCGATGACCTCGGTGAGCTCGCTGGAGATGAGGAGGACGGCGACGGCCTTGGCGGCCTGCTCGCGGACGATCTCGTAGACGGCCTGCTTGGCGCCGACGTCGATGCCGCGGGTGGGCTCGTCGAGCACGAGCACCGACGGCTCGGTGACGAGCCACTTCGCGAGCACGACCTTCTGCTGGTTGCCGCCGGACAGGAAGCGCACCTCGCGCGAGCCGGCGCGGGCGGTGAACTCCAGCGAGGACAGGATGCCGGGGATCGACGCCGAGCGGCGCCCGGCCTGGCGCGGCATGACGGCGTCGAGCACGAGGCGGGCGTTGGCGAGCACCCCCTGCTCGAGCGCGAGGCCCTGCGCCTTGCGGTCCTCGGTGACGAGGGCGAGCCCGGCCCGCACGGCCTCGCGCGGCGAGCGCGGGCGCACGTCGCGGCCGTCGACGCGCATGGTGCCGCGGGTGAAGGGGACCGTGCCGAACAGCGCGTTGGCCAGCTCGGTGCGCCCGCTGCCCTGGAGGCCGGCGAGGCCGACGACCTCACCGGCGCGGACCGTCAGGTCGACCCCGTCGACGTCGGCGTTGCCGGCGGCGACGAGCTCGAGGCGGACGTCGCCGACCTCGCTGCCCTCGCGGCGGCCGGGGAAGCGCGCGCTCACGGAGCGCCCGACCATGCTGCGGACGAGCTCCTCGGGGCTCGTGCGGGCCGTGTCGACGGTCTCGACGAGGGCACCGTCCTTGAGGACGGTGATGCGGTCGCACAGGTCGAAGATCTCGGCGAGGCGGTGCGACACGTAGAGGATCGCGATGCCGCGCTCCTTGAGCGTCCGCACGAGCCGGTACAGCAGCTGCACCTCCGCGCCGGACAGGGCCGCGGTGGGCTCGTCCATGCTGATGAGGCGGGCGTCGGTCGACAGCGCCTTGACGATCTCGACGACCTGCTGCTGCGCGACCGACAGCGACCCGACGCGGTCGCCGGGCGAGATGCCGCCGACGCCGAGGTCGGCGAGCAGCGCCTCGGTGTCGCGGTTCATCTGCCGCGCGTCCACGAGCCCGAGGCGCCCGCGCGGCTCGCGGCCGAGGTAGACGTTCTCCGCGACGGTCCGCTCCGGCAGGAGGTTGAACTCCTGGAACACCGTCGACACGCCCGCGCGCTGCGCCTGCAGCGGGTGCTCGAAGACGACGGCCTCGCCGTCGAGCTCGACGGTCCCGCCGTCCGCCTTCTGCACCCCGGCGAGGATCTTCATGAGGGTCGACTTGCCGGCCCCGTTCTCGCCGACCAGCGCGTGGACCTCCCCCGGCAGGACCTCCATGTCGATGCCGTGGAGCACGTCGACCCCGAAGAAGCTCTTGGTGACCCCGCTCACGCGGACGATGGGCGTGGCCGGCGCCTGCACCGTCGTCATGCCGGGACCGTCACCCAGCTCGAGCCGCGGGCCGCCTGCAGGACGGCGTCCACGACGGCGGCCGAGCGCGCGCCGTCGGCGAAGGTGGGCAGCCCGTCGGGGGTCTCGCCGCGGACGGCGGCGGCGGTGTCCTCGACGAAGGCGTTGAAGCAGTCCTGGTAGCCCTGCGGGTGCCCGGCCGGCACGCGGTTGTAGCGCGCGGCGGCGGGGGCCATCACCTCGTCGTCGCGCACGAGCAGCTCCGACGCGCCGCGCCGGCCGTGCCACAGCCGCTCCGGGTCCTCCTGGTCGAAGGCGAGGGTGCCGTCGGTGCCCGACACCTCCAGCCACAGCCGGTTCTTGCGCCCGGGCGAGACCTGGCTGACGACCGTCGCGCCGCACACGCCGGCGTCGGTCCGCAGCTGCAGGGTGACGAGGTCCTCGGTGAGGACGTCGCGGTCGCCGCGGCGCGGGGTGACGGTGCACACCTGCGCGCTGACGGACTCGATGCGCTGCCCGGTGACGAACTCCATGAGGTCGCACCAGTGCGAGCCGATGTCGGCGAAGGCCCGGCTCGCGCCTCCGGTGGTGGCGTCCACGCGCCAGTTGTCGTCGTCGGCGCGGGCGAGCCAGTCCTGCAGGTAGGAGCCGTGCACGAGCACGAGGCGGCCGAGGCCGCCGGCGCGGACCCGCTCGCGCGCCTCCCGGACCATCGGGTGGAACCGGTAGACGAACGGCACGGTGCCGACCCGGCCCGCGCGCTCGGCGGCCTCGCGCAGCTCGGCGGCGTCGGCCGCGGTGGTCGCGAGCGGCTTCTCGCACACCACGTGCTTGCCGGCCTCGATCGCGGCGAGGGCGATGGCGTGGTGGGAGGAGTTCGGCGTGCACACGTGGACGACCTCGACGTCGTCGTCGGCCACGAGCGCGTCGATGTCGTCGTGGTGGCGCCCGACGCCCAGCCGGGCGGCGGCGCGGCGGCCGCTGTCGGCGTCGCGGCCGGCGACCGCGACGACCGTCCCGCCCGAGGCGCGGACGGCGCGGGCGTGCACCTCCCCCATGAAGCCGCCGCCCACGATGGCCGCCCGGTACCCGGCGGTGCGGACGACCTCGAGGGGGTCCCCGGAGGCACGTCGTTCAGCGATGACCGCGTCGATGAGGTCCACGAAGGGGAACCTAGGCGGATGTTTTGCGACGGGTCAAGCAAAAGTCTGCAACTGCTAGGTCACTAAGACATAACACCGTGCGTTAGGTGCGCTAACAGTTGCCGATTCAACGACTGTGAGCGCGCACATGCGTACCTGCGCGACATTCCTGTCGACGAACGGCGCGCGTACGTCGGCGTTCCTGTCGACGTACGCCGCGTACGTCTGCGTTCCTGCCGACGCCCGCCGCGTACGACGACGTTCCTGTCGACACACGGCGCGTAAGTCGACATTCCTGCCGACACATGGCGCGTACGTCTGCGTTCCTGTCGACACACGGCGCGTAAGTCGACATTCTGCCGACGTACGGCGCGGGCGTCCGTCAGTGAGGCGTGGCCTCCACGAGCGCCTGCCGGACGGCCGTCCAGCCGAGCAGCGCGCACTTGACCCGCGCCGGGTAGCGGGCGACTCCCGCGAACGCGGGTGCGTCACCGAGGGCGTCGGCGAGGTCGTCGGGCAGCGTGTCGAGCGGGTCCATCGTCGTGAGCCCGCGCGTCGTCACGATCTCGTGGAACGCGCTGTACGCGTCGACGACGTCCTGCACGGTGCGGCCGGCGAGCGCCTCGGCCATGACCGAGGTGGAGGCCTGGCTGATCGAGCAGCCGTGCGCGTCGTACGACACGTCCTGCACGACGCGGGCGGGCCCGTCGCCGTCGCCGAGGGTGAGGCGGAGCGTCACCTCGTCCCCGCACACGGGGTTGACCTGGTGCACCTCGGTGTCGAACGGGGCGCGCAGCCCCGCCCGTCGCGGTCGCTTGCTGTGCTCGAGGATCGTCTCGCGGTAGAGCTCCTCGAGGGCGGTGTCGGTCATGCGCTGCCTCCCACGGCGACTCGGACCGGTGCGACGTCGAAGAACCGCTGCACGTCGCGGAGCGCGGAGAGCAGCGCGTCCACGTCGGCCTCGGTCGAGTACACGTGCGTGCTCGCGCGGACGGTCGCCTGCACGCCGAGGCGACGGTGCAGCGGCCACGCGCAGTGGTGCCCGACGCGGACGGCGACGCCCCGGTCGTCGAGCACCTGCCCGACGTCGTGGGCATGGACGCCGTCGACGGTGAAGGCGACGGTCCCGCCCCGCTCGAGCGGCCCGTCCGGTCCGGACCCGGGCAGCGGGCCGACGACGCGGACGCCGCCGAGGTCGGCGAGCCCGTCGAGCAGGCGCGAGGCGAGCAGCCGCTCGTGCGCGGCGACGGTGTCCATGCCGATCGTCTCGAGGTAGTCGACGGCCGCGGCGAGGCCGACGGCCTGGCTCACCATCGGCACGCCGGCCTCGAACTTCTGCGGCGGGGCGGCGTAGGTCGAGCCCTCCATGCGGACGACCTCGATCATCGACCCGCCGGTGAGGAACGGCGGCATCTGCTCCAGCAGGTCGCGCCGGCCCCACAAGCACCCGATGCCGGTGGGCCCGAGCATCTTGTGCCCGGACCACGCGGCGAGGTCGACCCCGAGGGCGGGCAGGTCGACGGGCAGGTGCGGCACCGACTGGCACGCGTCGAGCACGACGAGCGCCCCGACGGCCTTGGCACGGCGGACGAGCTCGGCGACGGGCGCGACGGTGCCCAGCACGTTGCTCACGTGGGTGAAGGCGACGACCTTCGTCCGCTCGCCGAGCTCGAGGGAGTCGAGGTCGAGCCGGCCGTCGTCGGTGAGGCCGTACCAGCGCAGCGTCGCGCCGGTGCGCCGGCACAGCTCCTGCCAGGGCACGAGGTTGGCGTGGTGCTCCATCTCGGTCACGACGACCTCGTCACCCGGGCGCAGCGCGAGGTGCTCCGCGCCGGGGGTGTGGCTCGCGTTGCCGAGGGAGTACGCGGCGAGGTTGAGGCCCTCGGTGGCGTTCTTCGTCAGCACGACGTCCTGCGCGTCGGCGCCCACGAACCCGGCGATGCGGGCGCGGGCGGCCTCGTAGGCGTCCGTCGCCTCCTCGGCGAGGGCGTGCGCGCCGCGGTGGACGGCGGCGTGGCTCGTCTCGGCGAAGCGGCGCTCGGCGTCGAGCACGCTCGTCGGCCGCTGGCTGGTGGCGCCGGAGTCGAGGTAGACGAGCGGGCGGCCATCGCGGACGGTCCTCGCGAGGATGGGGAAGTCCCCCCGGAGGTCCGCGCCCGGTCGCCGTCCCGTCATGCCCTCCACCGTACTCCCTTTAGGTACCGGCACCGTTGCGTAAATGGGTCGAGGCCTTCGAGGGGCGACTGGGAGGATGACGGCCGTGTCCGCCACCCTCGTCGCCCGCGGCCTGGCCGCCGGGCACGCCGACCGCGTGCTGTTCGCCGACCTCGACCTCGTCGTGGCGCCGGGCGACGTGGTCGGCCTGGTCGGGGTGAACGGGGCCGGCAAGTCGACGCTCCTGCGGGTGCTGTCCGGCCTGCACGCACCCGAGGCGGGCTCGGTGGCGATCACCCCGCCGACCGCGACGGTCGGCTACCTCGCGCAGGAGCCGGAGCGGGTGCCGGGCGAGACCGTCATGGCCTACCTCGCGCGGCGCACCGGCGTGACCGACGCGCAGACGGCGCTCGACGCGGCCACCGAGGCGCTCAGCGCGGGCGAGGCCGGCGCCGACGACACCTACGCCGACGCCCTGGAGCGCTGGCTCTCGCTCGGCGGCGCGGACCTCGACGAGCGCGCGGGCGAGGTGCTGGCGGAGGTGGGGCTCGGGGTGTCGGTCGAGGCGGAGATGACGTCGCTGTCCGGCGGTCAGGCCGCCCGGGCGGGGCTCGCGGCTCTGCTGCTGTCGCGCTTCGACGTCGTACTGCTCGACGAGCCCACGAACGACCTCGACCTCGACGGCCTGGCCCGGCTCGAGCGCTTCGTGCAGGGCCTGCGGGCGCCCGCGGTCGTGGTGTCGCACGACCGCGAGTTCCTCGCCCGCACAGTCACGCGGGTGGTCGAGCTCGACCTGGTCCAGCAGCAGGTCAACGTGTACGGCGGCGGGTACGAGGCGTACCTGCACGAGCGCGAGGTGGCGCGACGCCGGGCGCGCGAGGCCTACGAGGAGTACGCCGACACGGTGTCGGGGCTGCAGGAGCGCTCACGCATGCAGCGCGGCTGGGCGGACAAGGGCGTGCGGGCCGCACGGAGCAAGGCGGTGCGCCGCGGGGAGCCGGACAAGAACATCCGCGCGCACATGCAGGCCACGAGCGAGAAGCAGGCGGCCAAGGCCCGCCAGACCGAGCGCATGATCGAGCGGCTGGAGGAGGTCGAGGAGCCCCGCAAGGAGTGGGAGCTCCGCTACTCCATCGCCGCCGCGCCGCGGGGGTCGTCAGTGGTCGCGACCGCGCGCGGGGCGGTCGTGCGGCGGGGCTCGTTCACCCTCGGCCCGGTCGACCTCCAGCTCGACGCCGGCGACCGGGTCGCGGTGACGGGCCCGAACGGCGCCGGCAAGACCACCCTGCTCGCGCTGCTGCTCGGGCGGCTGGAGCCGGACGAGGGCGAGGTGTCGCTCGGCACCTCGGTCGCGATCGGCGAGGTCGACCAGGTCCGCGGCGTGCTGACCGGCGACGAGCCCTTGCTGGAGGCGGTGCGCACGCACCTGCCCGACCTGCCGCCCGCGGAGGTGCGGACGCTGCTCGCGAAGTTCGGCCTCAAGGCGGCGCACGTGCACCGCCCGGTCGGCAACCTCTCCCCTGGCGAGCGCACTCGCGCCGCGCTCGCGGTCCTGCAGGCCCGCGGGGTCAACCTGCTCGTGCTGGACGAGCCGACGAACCACCTCGACCTCGCCGCCATCGAGCAGCTGGAGGAGGCGCTGGCCGCCTACACCGGCACGCTGCTGCTGGTCACGCACGACCGGCGGATGCTCGACGCGGTGGCGGTGGACCGGCGGTGGCGGGTGGTCGACGGCCAGGTCGCCGACGACTGACACCTGAAGGTTCTGACGCGCGACGCTAGGCTTTCCAGGTCCTGGCATCAGCCGCCCCGGCGCCGCGCATATGAGGCAGGCCCAGGCACGGACCCGGATGTTGGCCGGGCGCGTGCTCCGTACTCCGGAGCTCCGCCGTGCCGTCTTGCAGCAAGATTTCTTACCCCACCGCCCGGGCCGCGTACCTCGCACTCAGAGCCATCCGCACGGCCAAGCTGAGCGCCGGCGGTCGGGCGCCGCGTGCGATCCACCCGTGCGACGAGTGCCGCGCGTGGCACGTCACGTCGCGGAGAGCGACAGGGAGACGCGCTCGACGTTGGCAACAGGGTAGGGCGCATCTGACCTGAGCAACCCGACCAGTTCTCAAAACACCCCTATGGGGCTTGCTCGCCCTGACTAGGTTCTTGGCGTGCCAAGTCAGACGGTGTACGTCAGGACACGCCTAAGCGTGCGCGGAATTCACATCGCTCGCGGCGAGATGATTCACCTGACTTTCGACGAATGCTACGTTTCACTATCGGACGCTCAGCACCCCCGCTCCCCTAGTACGAAGGTTGCCCTACTCGAGGGCGTGTCCGCGGGTGCGGCCACGAGTCGTGAGTGCGTTGCAAGAGTGGATGGACCGATGGCGGGAGGATAACCGGGCCGACCCCTTTCAGCCGGACGCGCCACCGCACTATGAGCAGCAAGGATGTACAGGACTTCTACTACGGCCTACGAAGTTCTTCCCATATGGCATGCAAACGTGTTCTGGAAGGTCTCCGCTGGCGTTTCGGGTACGACTCTCCGCATAGTCCCTATGCTTTCATTGATTCGCATTGGTCCCTCGACCGAGGCAGATGGCAGGAGGTTCCGCTACAAGCATCGGCGACTGTTCGCCAAGCCCGTTCGTTCCGCCTCATCGATTCCACACGGCAGGCCGCACAGCAGATTCTGGACACAGGAACGGGTGAGCCACTAGCACACCAGTTGCTGCGCGAAGCCCAGGACGTAGCGCTTCAGAATCCCCGCAGCGCGCTCGTGATTGGACTTGCAGCGGTAGAGGCCGGCTTCAAGGCGCTGGTGGGTGATCTCATTCCGGACGCTTCCTGGATGGTGGAAAACGTGCCATCGCCCCCACTCGTCAGAATGCTCAAGGACTACTTGCCGACGCTGCCCGCGCGAAATGATCTGGACGGTCGACGGGTTGCCGCACCGAAGTACGTACGCACGCTGATGACCAATGCGGTGGAGGAGCGAAACAGGGTTGTTCACGTTGGTAGGTCCACCTTCACGTCGGAGAACTTGCGTGAGACGCTAGACGCAGCACGCGACCTTCTCTATCTGTTCGACCTCTACGCCGGTAACGGCTGGGCCAGGGATCAGCTAAGCGCTCATTTTCTCGCCGCCGCGCGCAATGAGGCTTCGTCCTCTTCGTAGAGGGCGAATGACGCGTCGTGGCGGTGCCGTGCGCACGGTGTCGGACCAGGCGGTGCGTCCTTTCCCACGGTGCACGGTGTAGGTGCGTGAGGAACCGGTCAAGGGCGCGAAGCGGACTTTTGTCCGCTGTGAAGGACGGACCGGAGACTGCCACGGCGGGAAGGACGACCCGTCCCAGCCACGGAGAGGCTGGGACGTGTCGCGCCGGGGTGGGCGGTGTGTTGCGGCGGCAGCGTCCCATCTTGGCGTGAGACGCGTCCTCAAAGTCAGCTCTACGGAGGCCTTTCTCGGCAAGAACCTCATGCATCTGCGGCCTCCGCCATGCTGGGTCGATGGGAGCCCGCAGATCGCCGATACGAGGTCTGGTGCTCACCGTCGCCAGTCTGGCGTTCGTGACCGCCTTCTTTCTCACCTGGCCGACTCACGGCGACGCTCGCGGCAACTTCACGACGCTGGGTCTGCGCGTGCCGTGGTACGGCTACGAGGTGCCGTTCCTCATCGCTACAGCGACGGCTGTCGTCGTGGCTGTCATCGCAATGCGACGCAGTCGGTCGAGCTAGCGAATGTCCGCGCTCTCCCCGTACAGGTGGAAGTGGGCCACGGCCTCCCGCCGGCTGATCCGCCACTCGCCGTGCTCGCGCACGTACGTGTCCTTGTAGCAGCCGCCGCCGCGGACCCAGCGGCCGTCGGTCATCTCGACGGTGACGTCGACGTCGCTCTCGCCGGTGGCGCGGTCGGCGCCGGGCTCGATGTCGAGCACGAGGTTGGCGCTCCAGTGGTGCATCTGGCCGAAGGCGTCCCACTGGCGCTTGGCCGCGTCGAGGATCGCGTCGTGGCCGCGGAACACCTGCTCCGGCCCGACCTGCCACACCGCGTCGTGCGACCACACCGCCATGAACCGGTCGGCATCGCGCTTGTCGACGCCGTGGCAGTACTCGTGGACGAGGCGCGTGATCTGCGACTCGCTCAGCAGCAGGTCCAGGGCGGCACGGGCGTCGTTGTCCACCTCCGCGACCTTACGCCCGATCTGCTCCGCGCAGCAGACCCACGAGCTCTTGGAGCACCTCGGTCACGTCCTCCGGCGAGTCGACCCGCCACCGCGCCCGGGTCTCCCCGTCGCCGACCTTGACGCCGACATCTCCCCTGGCCTCATCCAGCACGGCGAACGCGTCCTCGTCGGTCACGTCGTCGCCGGCGTACAGCGTGGCCTCGGCCCCGTGCTGCTCGGCGAGCACCTGGACGGCCTGGCCCTTGTCGGCCGCGACGACCGACAGCTCGACCACGTCGTGCCCGGTCCGCACGTGCACGCCGTCCCACGCTGCCGGGCCGTCGAACACGACCTGCTGCACGCGCTCGGTGTCCTCGTCCGAGGCGAGCCGAGTGTGCAGCACGACCGTCGTGGGCTTGTGCTCCGCCGATGCGCCCGGCACCCCGTCGACCGCCTCCTGCACCGCCACCAGCGCCCGCGCGAGCAGGTCGGCGGCCTCCGGCGGCAGGTCGACGTCGTCGCCGGTCTCCGCACCGTGCCCGCCCACGAGCACGACCCCGGCGGGCGAGCCCGACACCGCCGCGAGGCTCTCGAGGGACCGACCCGAGACGAAGGCGACGGTCACGCCGTCGAGCCCGACGAGGGCGTCGACCGCCTCCGCCGTCCCCGGCAGCGCCCGCGAGGTCGACGGGTCGTCGACCAGGGGCGCGCACACGCCGTCGAAGTCGAGGGCGACGAGCAGCGGGCGGCGAGCGGCGAAGGCCTCCAGCGCGGGGCCGAGACCGTCGGGCACGCTCACCGCTCGCGCTCCCCCGACCCGCTCTCGATGCCCGACCCGCCGTCCCGGGCGCCGACCCGGCCCTGCAGGGAGCCGAGGAATTCCTGCGCCCAGCGCTCGACGTCGTGCTCCTTGACCCGCCGGCGCAGCGCGCGCATGCGGCGGCGCCGCTCCTCCCGCGACATGGACGCGGCGCGGGTGATGGCGGCCTTGGTGCCGTCGATGTCGTGGGGGTTGACGAGCACCGCCTGCGCGAGCTCGTCGGCGGCGCCCGCGAACTCGCTGAGCACGAGCACACCGTCGTCGTCGTGGCGGGCGGCCACGTACTCCTTGGCCACGAGGTTCATGCCGTCGCGCAGGGCGGTCACGAGCATGACGTCGGCCGCGAGGTACAGCGCGGCCATCTCGTTGCGAGGGAACGACTGGTGCAGGTAGTGCACCGGCTGCCAGCCGACCGTGCCGTGGTCGCCGTTGAGGCGCCCGACGATGAGCTCCACCTCGTCGCGCAGGTCGGAGTACGCCTTGACCCGCTCCCGCGACGGGCTCGCGACCTGCACGAGGACGACCTGCTTGTCGCCGAGGGCGCCGTCCTCGATGAGCTCCTTGAAGATGCTGAGCCGGTGGCGGATGCCCTTGGTGTAGTCGAGGCGGTCGACGCCGAGCAGCACGAGGTCGGGGTCGCCGAGCTCCTTGCGGACCTCCGCGGCCCGCGCCACCACGGCGGAGTCGCTCGCGAGCTCCTCGAACGACCGCGCGTCGATCGAGATGGGGAAGGCGGCCGCGCGGACCGCCCGGTGCCCGTCGCCCTCGCCGCCGTGCCCGACGTGCACGCTCGAGCCGCGCGTGGTGGCGCCCGCGGCGCGCCGGCACGCGCGGAGGAAGTTCGTCGCGTCGGAGCGGCGCTGGAACCCCACGAGGTCGGACCCGAGCACGCCCTCGATGACCTGCCGCCGCCACGGCAGCTGGCTGAAGATCTCGTACCCCGGGAACGGGATGTGGTTGAAGAAGCCGATGCGCAGGTCCGGGCGCTGCTCGCGCAGCATGGCCGGCACGAGCAGCAGCTGGTAGTCCTGCACCCACACCGTGGCGCCGGAGTCGGCCTGCGCGGCCGCGGCCTCGGCGAAGCGGCGGTTGACGCGCACGTAGGCGTCCCACCAGTGCCGGTGGTACTCCGGCGCGGCGATGACGTCGTGGAACAGCGGCCACAGCGTGCCGTTGCTCATGCCCTCGTAGTAGTCCTCGACGTCCTGCCCGCTCAGCTCGACCGGCACCAGGTGCATGCCGTCGGAGTCGAACGCGTCGCCGGACTCGTCGGGCGCGCCGGCCCAGCCGACCCACGCCCCGTGCTGCGACCGCATGACCGGCGCGAGCGCGGTGACGAGCCCCCCGGGCGACGTCTCGTACAGCGGCTCCCCGTCGTCGGTCGTGCCGACCTTGTCGACGGGCAGCCGGTTGGCCACGACCACGAAGTCGTACTGACCGCTGGGCAAGGTGCTCCTCCTGACCAGGGGCCTGTTCCCGCACACACCCCCTCGCCGCCCAGCATGGTGGGTCGGTCCGGGGACGGCCAGCGCTGGTGATCTACCGGCCGCCCCCGGCGCGGGCTACGGCAGGTCGACGGTGCGGTTCTCGGCGGGGAACGCGTCGGGGTCGTCGTGGCGGATCGCCTTGACCATGCCGAGGAGCTGCTTGACCTTGCTCTCCGAGGCGTCCCAGTACTCCGCGGTGTCCGCGTGGACCTTGATGAGCGCGAGCCCGGGCGTGGCCAGGCCGTCGGGGAACCACGCCTCCAGCGGCTTCGCCCACAGCTCCTCCGCCTTCGCCCGGTCGTGGACGACCTCGGCGGTGCCGGAGATCGACGTCCACTCGCTGTCGCCGTCGTTCGCCAGCGACACGTTGACCCGCGGCTCGGCCTCGATCTGACGGGCCTTGTCGGAGTCGTCGTAGGTGAAGAACCACAGGTCGCCGTCGAACTCGGCGTCCTGCACGGCCATCGGCCGGCTCACCCGGTCACCGCCCGGCGTCGTGGTCGTGAGCATGGCCGTGCGGGCCCGCCCGATGAGCTCAACCACGGTGGCGCGGCCGTCGTCGTCCGTCATGTCGTTCCCTTCGGTAGCCCCCCGCACTCGGGTACCCGTGCGGGCGGCGCGGCAACCGCTCGCGGGACGGCAGGCGTGGGAGGCCGACCTACGCGTCCATCACCTGCTGCAGCACCCGCTGCTTGAGCGCGACGAACGCGCGGTCCGTCATGGTCGAGCGCCCGCGCATGTCGCCGAGGTCGACGCTCAGCACCTCGGCGACGGTCGACGGCCGGGACGTCAGCAGCGCGAGCCGGTCGCCGAGCAGCAGCGCCTCGTCGACGTCGTGGGTGACGAGCACGACGGTCGGGCCGTGCCTGCGCAGCAGCTCGCGCAGCCACTCCTGCAGCCGCAGCCGGTTCTGCGCGTCGAGCGCGGCGAACGGCTCGTCGAGCAGCAGGACGGGCGGGGAGTTCGCGAGCACCTGCGCGAGCGCCGCGCGCTGGCGCATGCCGCCGGACAGCTGCGCGGGCAGCGCGTCGGCGAAGCCGTCGAGGCCGGTCTCCGCGAGCAGCCGGTCGGCGACCTCGAGCGCGTCGGCCCGGCCGGCGGCGCGCGGCCCCCACGCCACGTTGTCGCGCACGCCGAGCCAGCCGAACAGGTCCGCGCGCTGAGCGACCATGCCGCGTCGCGCCGACGGTCCCCGGACGACCTCGCCGTCGAGCCGGACCTCGCCGCGCACGACCGCGTCCTCGTCGTCGGTGGTGAGCAGGCCCGCGAGCGCCCGCAGCAGCGTCGACTTGCCGCACCCGCTCGGACCGAGGACGGCGAGCACCTCGCCGGGCTCCGCGGTGAGGGTGACGTCGTCGAGGACGAGCAGGTCGGGCTCGCCGCGACGGCGGGCGCGCGCCGACGCGCGGTAGGCGACCGTGAGGCCGTCGACCTCGACGCGGGCGCCGCTCACGCGCGCGCCCAGCGCGTCCACGGGGCGCTCGCTGCCCGCAGCAGCATGTCGCTGAGCAGGCCGAGGACGGCGAAGCACACCATGCCGACGACGATCTCGTCGAGACGGCCGGTCTGCCGGGCGACCTGCATCATCGCGCCGACCCCGGCGCCGCGGGTCGTCGTGAGCTCGCCGACGATGACGCTCATCCAGCCGAGCGACACGCCCAGCCGCAGCCCGACGACGATGCCGGGCAGCGCCGCGGGCAGGTGCACCCGGCGGACCAGCGCGCGCCGGGGCGTGCCCAGGACACGGGCGGTCTCCACCCAGCCGCGCGGCACGCGGGCGACCGCGTCGGCCGTCGCGACGAGGATCGGGAAGACGGCGCCGACCACGACGAGGAAGCGGGCAGGGCCCGTCCCGAGGCCGAACCACACGATCGCGAGCGGCAGCCACGCGAAGATCGGGATGGCGCGCAGCGCCTGCACCATCGGGTCCGTGAGCGCGCGGAACAGCGGCGAGAGCGCCAGCGCGACGCCCGTCGGGACGCCGATCGCGACGGCCACGACGTAGCTGGACACGAGCAGCCACACGCTCGCGCCGATGTGGCCCCAGCCCTCCCCGTCGAAGCCGACGGTGCCGGGCAACGACGACGCCGAGGCGGCGGTCGGGTCGAGGAAGCGGACGAAGGCGACCGCCACCTCGGTCGGCGTCGGCACGAACACCTGCAGCGCGCCGAGGCTGCCGAGCCCCTGCCACAGCGCGAGCAGCGCGAGCGGCACGACCGTCGCGAGCACGAGCCGGCCGGGCAGCGAGCGGGTGGGCCGGAGCCGGCGCCTGCGCGGAGCGGCGGTCGCGGCCGCCGGGGCGAGCACCCCCGCCGGTGCGCGCGTGCCGGCCTCGGCGGGCGCCCGGGGTGCGCCGCTCGGCGGGACGGGCGGCTGCGGCACGGGCCTGCTCACACCTGGTTGTCCAGCTGCAGGACGTCGTCCGGCTCCGGGACCTGCTGCAGCAGGCCGAGGTCGACCATGCGCTCCGCCTGGGCGAAGGCCTGCTCCTGCCACTCCTCGTCGAAGCGACCGACGGCGCCGACGTTGTCCAGCAGCGCCTCGTACACCGCCTCCTCGTAGCCGAAGCCGTCGACGGTGAGCTCCCGCCAGACCTCCTGGTCGTTGCGTCCGCCCGGGGACAGGTGGTCCGCGGCCGCGACCTGCATCGCGGAGGCCGCCTTCAGCAGGTCGGGTCGGTCCAGCACGCTGCGCGAGGCCCAGATCGCGCTGTTGAGGGACCCGGCGGGCGTGTCGTACGGGTCGACCAGCCGCCGGCCGGTGCCGTCGGCGACCGAGCGGGACGGGTTCGGCTCGGTGCCCATGTAGGCGTCGACGTCGCCGGCGGCGAGCGCGGCGGGCATGTCGTTCCAGTCGACGCTCACGAGCTCGACGTCGCTGTCGGGGTCGAGGCCAGCGGCCTCGAGCAGCTCCAGCAGGAGCAGGTACTGGAACGCCGGGCCCTGCCAGCCGATGCGACGGCCCGCGAGCGCCGCGACGTCCTCGCCGTCGAAGTCCGCGGGCACGACGAGCGAGGCACCCTTCTCCGCGCCCATCGCGACGATCTTCGAGCCGATGCCCTCCTCGTGCTGGATGAACCCGTTGACGAGGCCGAACAGCGCGAAGTCGAGGTCACCGTTCTCGAGGGCGACGTTCATGTCGGTGCCGCTGCTGAGCGTCTGCACCTCGACCGTCAGGCCCTCCGGGGCGAAGCGCGGCCAGAACAGCGGCGCGGCGGCGTGGTTGTTGGTGAACGTCGCGACCCGGATCGTCTCGCCGTCGAACGCGCTGCCCGCGACGGTGCCCGCCGCCGCGGTCGGGGCGGCCGCGCCCTCGTCACCACCGCAGCCGGCGAGCGCGGCGGCACCCGCGCCGGCCCCCAGCAGGGCGAGCACGTCCCGGCGGGACGGTCGCGGGCGGGCAGGCCAGTTGTCCCCGAGCACGGGCCCATCCGAGCACACCCGCGCCCGCACGGCCCGGCCAACTCCTCGTGCGCTCCTCACTCGGGGCGTACGGCACCGTGCCGGTGGGCGGATGTCATGCTCGGGCGGTGGACCCGGACGTCGTCGTGGTGGGCGGCGGCGCCGCGGGCCTGTCGGCGGCCACGACCGTCGCGGCCGCGGGGTCGTCGGTGGTCCTCGTCAGCGAGGGCCCGCTCGGCGGTGACTGCACGTGGCACGGCTGCGTGCCGACCAAGGCGCTGCTCGAGGCGGCCGCCGCCGGGCTCGACGCGGCCGGCGCGCTCGAGCACGCCGCGCGCTGCGTGACGCGGCTCGCGCGGCTGGAGTCCGCCGCCGTCCTCGAGGCGGCCGGCGTCGTGGTCCGCTCGGCTCGCGTCGTCGTGCGTCAGGGTCCGACCGGACCCGTCGTGGACGCGGTCGCGGGTGGCGGGGGTGACGCCGTCCCCGCCGGCGGCTGGTCGCCACGGCTCGGCGTCGTGCTCGCCACCGGCTCCCGGCCGGTCACGACCGTCCCGGGGGTGCCTCCGCTCGGTGACCTGCCGGCGGGGGCGCGGGTCGCGACGACGGACGGCTGGCAGGACGCCCTCGCCGCGCACCTCGCGTCCGCGGGACCGGACGGCGGCCCGGGCAGCGGTCGGCGCATTGGCCCGCGCGTGCCCGGGCCGGTGGTCGTCGTCGGCGGTGGCGCGAGCGGCGTCGAGCTCGCCCAGGCGCTCGCCCGGCTCGGGCTGCCCGTGACGCTGCTGGAGCGCGCCGCCACCGTGCTGCCGGGTCTGCCCGGCGCCGGCGACGCGGTCGCCGCGGCGCTGGCGCTCGACGGGGTCCGCGTCGTGGTGGACGCGGACGAGACCGACGTCCGCGGCGCCGTCGGACCCGGCACGCTCGTGCTGCTGGCCGCGGGCCGCGTGCCCGCGGTGGACTGCCTGTCCGGCTGGGACGGCCCGCCCGTCACCGGGCCCGCCGGGGTGGTCGTCGACGCGGCGATGCGGACGGCCGCGCCCGGCCTCGTCGCCGCGGGGGACGTCACGGGCCTGCTGCCGACCACGCACGTCGCGGCGGCGACCGGCCGGGTGGCCGCCGCCACCCTGCTCGGACGCACAGCCTCGTTCGACGCCCGGTGGGCGCCACGGGTCGCGTGGTGCGAGCCGGGGGTCGCGGCGGTCGGCGACCTCGACGGCCCGCGCCACGTTCGGGTGCCGCTGTCGCGCGTGGATCGCGCGGTGCTCGCCGCCGTCCCCGGCTCGCCTCGGCGACCGACCGCGGGGTCCGTGCAGGTGTGGGCCGACGAGGACGGCAGGCTGCGGGGCGCGCTGGCGGTGTGTCCCCGTGCGGGGGACATCGTCTCGGAGGCAGCCCTGGCCGGTCGCCTCGGCCTCACCGTCGAGCAGTGGGCGGGCGGCGCGGCCGGTGTCGGCGTGACGTCGGCCGACCACGCCTACCCGTCGTGGTCGTGGGCGTGGCGCGAGGCGCTCGACCGGCTGCTCGGCCGCTGAGCGGTCAGGCGGTCGGCCGGGCGTGGCTCAGCAGCTGCCCCACACGCCGAGGCGCGCGTCGCGGGCCCGGTCCTCGGCGGCGCTCACGACCGCAAGGTGCTCGTCGTTCGGCGGGAAGAACACGGTGTACGCGAGGCCGTTGGCGACGAGCGCCTCGTTGACGAAGGTCCCGTCCGGCGTCCACGCGTAGGCGAGCACCCGGTCGTACTGGTCCAGCAGCTCCTCGTCGGGCGCGAGCAGCAGCTCGCTGCCGAGGGGCAGCAGGTCGGTCGTGAACGCGGACGCCTCCGGTCCGAGGCACTCCTCCTCCGCGTTCGGGCCGTCGACCTCGGGGGTGTCGACGAGCAGCAGGCGGACGCGTTCCTCCCCGCCGTCCGGCAGCACCGGACCGGGCTCCCCGCGCACGACGAGCGTGTCGCCGTCGACCACGCGCACGACCTCGACGCGCTGGGCGTCCGCCGGGGCCGCCACCCCGGCCACGTCCGTCGTCGCGCGCGCCTCGGCGGAGGCGAACTGCTCGGCGGGGTCGTAGCCCGTGCAGCCGCCGAGCAGCGTGGCGCCCAGCGTCAGCACGTACGCGGAGAACGCCCGCGGAGCGCGGACGTGCGGGGCGCTCAGCGCCGCGGCCCGCCGTAGGCGAGCGCCTCGAGCCGGGCGATGCGCTGCTCCATGGGCGGGTGCGTGGCGAACAGCTGCTTCACCCCGCCGCCGCGGAACGGGTTGGCGATGAACAGGTGCGAGGCGTTGACGATCTGCCGCTCCGGCGGCAGCGGCGCCCGGCGGACGGCGCCGTCGATCTTGGCCAGCGCCGAGGCGAGGGCGAGCGGGTCGCCGGTCAGGGCGGCGCCGTCCTCGTCGGCGTCGTACTCGCGGGTGCGGGAGATGGCGAGCTGGATGAGGCTCGCGGCGATCGGCGCGAGGATCGCCGAGGCGAGCACGCCGATGAGGGCCAGCGGGTTGCCGTTGTTGTCGCGGTTGCCGCCGAACAGGAAGCCGAACTGCAGGAACTGCGCGATCGACGTGATGATGCCGGCCACCGCGGCGGCCACCGACGAGGTGAGGATGTCGCGGTTGTACACGTGCATGAGCTCGTGGCCGAGCACGCCCCGCAGCTCGCGCTCGTCGAGCAGCTCGAGGATGCCGGTGGTGCAGCAGACGGCGGCGTTCTCAGGGTTGCGGCCGGTCGCGAAGGCGTTGGGCGCCTGCGTCGGCGACACGTACAGCCGCGGCATCGGCTGCTGCGCGACGGTCGAGAGCTCGCGGACGATGCGGTACATCTGCGGCGCCTGGGCCTCGGTGACCGGCTGCGCGCGCATCGCCTTGATCGCGATCTTGTCGCTGTTCCAGTAGCCGTACGCCGTCATGGCGACGCCGATGAGAGCGAACAGGAACATGATCGACGCGTTGCCGACCCACGCGGCCACGGCGGCGCCCACGAGGAGCAGCAGCCCCCAGATGGCGCCGAAGAGGAGAGCCGTCTTGAGCCCGTTGTTGTGGTTGTGGCGCTGCAGCACCGTTCCTCGCTCCCGTACGTCCAGTGCACCCGGGTGTCGCTCGGGCACCTACTCTCCCGGTGAACGGCCTGCCGTGCCTCAGCCGTTCCGCGTTTCGTAAAGCCCGTGAACTTTCCTTGCTGTGTAGCAAGACGCAAGGCTTGCTGTCTCGCCGTCGGCGAACGGCCCCCCCGGTTGCGGCACACCTCACGCCCGCGCGGGACGCCGCGGGGAAGCACCGGCATGGTGAGGCTCTTACCATTGGGTCATACCGACGAGAGGTAATTCCCCCCACATGCCCACCGCGCCCACCGCGTCGACCGAGTCCACCCCGCTCGACCACGTCGTCATCCGCTTCGCGGGTGACTCCGGCGACGGGATGCAGCTGACCGGCGACCGGTTCACGGCCGAGACCGCAGCCCTCGGCAACGACCTCGCGACCCTGCCGAACTTCCCCGCGGAGATCCGCGCCCCCGCCGGCACCCTGCCCGGCGTCTCGAGCTTCCAGGTGCAGTTCGCCGACCACGACGTCCTCACCCCGGGCGACGCGCCCGACGTCCTCGTCGCCATGAACCCCGCCGCCCTCAAGGCGAACCTGCCGGACCTGCCGCACGGCGCGACCGTCGTCGCCGACTCCGACGCCTTCACCAAGCGGGCCCTGTCCAAGGTCGGCTTCGCCTCCAACCCGCTGGAGGACGGCTCGCTGGAGTCCTACCGGGTGCACGCCGTCCCGCTCACGTCGATGACGGTCGAGGCGCTCGCCGAGCTCGGCCTCGGCCGCAAGGACGCCGAGCGCTCGACGAACATGTTCGCCCTCGGCCTGCTGTCGTGGCTTTACTCCCGGCCGACCGACGGCACGCGACGCTTCCTCGAGCAGAAGTTCGGCCGCCGGCCGGCGATCCTCGAGGCGAACCTGCGGGCGCTGGAGGCCGGCTGGTCCTTCGGCGAGACGACGGAGACCTTCGCCGTGCGCTACGAGGTCGCGCCCGCGCCGGCGGCCGCCGGCACGTACCGCAACGTCACGGGCAACACGGCGCTCGCCTACGGCCTCGTCGCGGCCGCGCACACCGCGCGCCTGCCGCTCGTGCTCGGCTCGTACCCCATCACGCCGGCCTCCGACATCCTCCACACGCTGTCCGGGCTCAAGCGCTACGGCGTCACGACGCTGCAGGCCGAGGACGAGATCGCCGGGATCGGCGCGGCGCTGGGCGCGGCCTACGGCGGCGCGCTCGGAGTGACCACGACGTCCGGGCCGGGCCTGTCGCTCAAGGCGGAGATGCTCGGCCTCGCCGTCGCGCTCGAGCTGCCGCTCGTGCTCGTCGACGTGCAGCGCGGCGGACCGTCCACCGGCCTGCCGACCAAGACCGAGCAGGCGGACCTGCTCCAGGCGCTGTTCGGCCGTCACGGCGAGGCCCCGCTGCCGGTCGTCGCCGCCTCGACGCCCGCGGACTGCTTCGACGCCGCCCACGAGGCCGCCCGGATCGCGCTCACCTACATGACACCGGTCGTGCTGCTGTCCGACGGCTACCTCGCCAACGGCTCCGAGCCGTGGCGGCTGCCGTCGGTGGCGGACCTGCCGCGCATCCGGACCCGCTTCGCCAGCGCCGACGACGTGCCGGAGGAGGAGCACTTCCGGCCGTACTCGCGGAACCCCGGCACGCTCGCCCGTCCCTGGGCGGTGCCCGGCACGCCCGGTCTCGCGCACCGCATCGGCGGCCTGGAGAAGGCCGACGGCACCGGTGAGATCAGCTACGACCCCGACAACCACGACCGCATGGTCCGGCTGCGGGCGGCGAAGGTCGACGGGGTCGACGTTCCCGACGTCGAGGTCGACGACCCGTGGGCCGACGGCTCGCACGGCGGCGAGGGCGCGGACCTGCTCGTGCTCGGCTGGGGCTCGACCTTCGGGCCCATCAGCGCCGCGGTGCGCGCCGCCCGCCGTGGTGGGGCCCGCGTCGCGCAGGCCCACCTGCGCCACCTCAACCCGTTCCCGGCCGACCTCGGCGACGTGCTGCGCTCCTACCCCCGCGTGCTCGTGCCCGAGATGAACCTCGGGCAGCTCGCGCTGCTGCTGCGCGCGCGCTACCTCGTCGACGTCGAGAGCCACACCTCCGTCCGCGGCCTGCCGTTCACCTCCGGTGAGCTCGAGCGGGCCATCGCCGACGCCGTCCGCCACGCCCCGCGCCGTCCCGACGGGCGCGGACCCTCGCGCACCAACGGCACGGCCGGCACCCGACTGCCCCAGGGGAGCCCCGCATGAGCATCGACCTCGGACTGCCGTCCCCGTCGCAGGTGGGCCCGGGCCAGGGCCTGCGCGGCGTGCCCTCCCTGGCGGAGGGCGAGAGCCTCACCCGCAAGGACTTCGTCGCCAACAACGAGGTGCGCTGGTGCCCCGGCTGCGGGGACTACGCCGTGCTCGCCGCGGTGCAGGGCTTCCTGCCCGACCTCGGGGTGAAGCGGGAGAACATCGTCTTCGTCTCCGGCATCGGGTGCTCCTCGCGCTTCCCGTACTACCTCGACACGTACGGCGTGCACTCCATCCACGGCCGCGCCCCGACCTTCGCGACGGGGCTCGCGGTGTCCCGCCCGGACCTCGACGTGTGGGTCGTGACCGGTGACGGCGACGGCCTGTCGATCGGCGCCGGGCACCTGCTGCACACCATGCGCCGCAACCTCAACATCACGGTGCTGCTGTTCAACAACCGCATCTACGGGCTGACGAAGGGGCAGTACTCGCCCACGTCGGAGACCGGCAAGGTGACGAAGTCGACCCCGGCGGGTAGCGTCGATGGGCCGTTCAACCCGGTCTCGCTCGCGCTCGGCGCCGAGGCGACGTTCGTCGCGCGGACGCTGGACTCCGACCGCGCCCACCTCACCGACGTGCTGCGGCAGGCCGCGGAGCACCGCGGCACCTCCTTCGTCGAGATCTACCAGAACTGCCCGATCTTCAACGACGGCGCCTTCGACGTGCTCAAGGACAAGGACGAGGCGGCGGCCCGGCTCGTGCGCCTCGCGGCCGGCGAGGAGGTCACGTTCGGCGGGCCGGACGGTCGCTCGCAGGTCGTCGTGCCGCGCCTGGACGGGGGCGGCGTCGAGGTCGTGTCGCGCTCGGCCGCCGAGGCGGCCGGACGGACGCCCGTCGTCCACGACCCCACTGCGGAGGACCCGTCGGCGGCGTTCGCCCTGTCGCGCCTGGACGACACCGCCATGGGTCACGTGCCCGTCGGGGTGTTCCGGTCGGTCGCGCGGCCCGCGTACGACGACCTGGTCCGGGCGCAGGTCGACGCGGCGGTGTCGGCCGCGGGCGGACCCGCGACCGACGCCGACCTCGACGCGCTGCTCGCCGGTCAGGACACCTGGACGGTGTGAGACCGGCCGACAGCGTCAGCCGTTGACGAACTCCCCACCGCACAGCTCGACGGCCTCCGCCGTCAGCTCACCGGAGGCCGGGTAGGCGACGTAGATCTGGCCCTTCGTACCAGGCGTGCCGAGGTGCACCTTGACGTGCAGGGGGTGCTTTCGGTTGTCCGCGAAGCCGTCCGCGTTCGGCAGCTGCACCTCCTTCTCGCCGCCGTTCGCGGCGAGCAGCACGCAGTCGCCGTTACCGAGGACGCGGAAGTGGACGTGGTCCGCCGAGGCCGGCGCGGCGCCGATCCCGAGGACGGCAGCGGCGACGACGCCACCGGCGAGCGCGGTGCTGGTGAGGGTGCGCATGGGGTCTCCCTTCGACGGGTCGACGCACGGGTCGGCGCCGACCTCACCCCACTCTGCCCCGCCTGCGCGGCCTGTCAACGGGAGTCGGCGCGACAGTCGTGGCGGCGCCGCACGTCGACAGGAACGCAGACGCACGCGCCGCAGGTCGACAGGAACGCAGACCTACGGCGGCGGGGCGTGCGCGTCGAGCTCGCGGGGCAGGTCGCGCATGCGCACGAGCGGGCTCAGGAGCACCGGCAGCACCGCGAGCGCCTCGACCGCCACCCCGACCCACAGGGCCGTCAGCACCCCGGCCTGTGAGCCGATGACGCCGCCGAGGAAGGCGCCGAGGGGCATGACGCCCCACACGACGAAGCGCACCGAGGCGTTCATGCGCCCCAGCAGCGGACGCGGGCACAGCCGCTGACGGAACGACACCTGCGCGACGTTGTAGACGACGACGCCGAAGCCGTACACCGCCATCGACACCGCGAGCAGCGCGAAGGCGACCGCCCGGTCCTGCCCGGCGGCCAGCGGCACGAGGGCCGCCGCGGCCGAGGCCGGGACGATCGACAGCGCGATGCTGCGCCCCTCGCCGACCACCCGGATGACGAGGCCGGAGACGAACGCGCCCACGAGCCCGCCGACGGCCCCGACGCTGAGCACGAGCCCGAGCTCCGCCTCTGACATGCCGAGGTCGCGGACCACGTAGAGCACGAGCAGCGCGCCGCCGATGTTGCTGGCGAAGTTCGACGTCGCCGTCGTCGCGACGATGCGCCGCAGGAGCGGCTGCCGGGCCACGAACCGGAGGCCCTCGCCGACCTCGACGTGCAGCGGGCGGCGGTCGGCGCGCGACGGGGGGTCCTCCCGGTGCCGGATGCGCAGCGTGAACACGATCGAGCCGAGGAACGACAGCGCGTCGAGCAGGATCACGAGCGGCGCACCGAGGGCCCGCACGAGCAGTCCACCGAGCCCGGGTCCCGCGACCTGGGCGGCGGACTGCGACACCTGCAGCTTGGCGTTGCCCTCGCTGATGCGCTCCGACGGCACGAGCGAGGGCAGGTAGCTCTGGTAGGCGACGTCGAAGAAGACGGTCGCGACGCCGACGACGGTGGCGACGACGAGGACGAGCGGGAACGTGAGCACCCCGAGCCACCACGCGACCGGCAGCGCGAGCAGCGCGACGCCGCGGACCAGGTCGCCCCAGATGAGCACCTGCCGTCGGCGCATGCGGTCGACCCACGCCCCCGCGGGCAGCCCGACGAGGAGGAACGCGAGGTTCTCGAAGGTCGCGAGCAGGCCCATCTCGAACGCGGACGCGCCGAGCACCGTGACGGCGAGCAGCGGCAGCGCGATGCCGCCGACCTGGGTGCCGACCTGACTGATGGTGTCGCCGAGCCACAGCTGCCGGAAGTCCCGGCCGACCGGGTGCCCCACGAGGCTGTCGGCGTACCAGCGCCGCAGCCGCCCGCCGTGGCCCGCAGCACCGGGCGGGGTCCGGGACGCGTCGGTCGGCGAGGTCACAGCAGGACGCTCCCATCACCGATTGGGAGAAGTCAATCGGTCAACGGATGATCGCTACGGTGGGGCCGTGGCCCTCGACCCGGACGCACCGCGCCGCCGGCCCCCGACGGACGCCGAGGCGCGGGCGCTCGCCTCGAGCCTGCGCCTGCGCATCCTGCGGATGTGCCTCGACGAGCCGCGCACCAACGCCCAGCTCGCCGAGCGGCTCGGCATGGCGCCCGCGACGGTGCTGCACCACGTCCGCACCCTCACCGACACCGGCTTCCTCGAGGCGCTGCCCGCCGAGCGCGGCCGACGCGGCTCCCGGCCCCGGCCTTACCGCGCCACCGGCAAGTCGTGGTGGCTCGACGGCGGCGCGAACGCGAACACCCTCGTGCAGGCGTTCATCGACGGCGTCAGCCGCGTGCCGCCCGGGGAGGACGTGCCGATGGCCCGGCTCGGGCTGCGGCTGTCACCGGAGGAGCAGGCCGAGCTGGCGGAGCGGCTGCAGGCCCTCGCCGACGAGTACGCGCGCCGTCCGCCGACGCCCGGGGGCCGCCCGGTGTCGCTGTTCATGGCGGTGCACCCGGACACCGACCGCGACTGACCGGCCCCGCGCACCCCGGGCATTGCCCCCGGACCCGGCCGAGGACCGGGCCGGCGACCGCCGGACGGACGCCGTCGAGGCGGTGCCGGCCCAGCCGTCACAATGTCGGCGTGCCCGACCCGACACACCGGCCCGTCGCCCTGCTGCTGGAGAACATCCACCCGCACGCCGTCGAGCTGCTCTCGACCGCCGGCTTCGAGGTGCGCACCCACGCGGGCGCCATGGACCCGGCCGAGCTGCAGGCGGCGCTGCCCGGCGTTCAGGTGCTCGGCATCCGGTCCACGACCCACGTCACGCGCGAGGTGCTCGCCTCCACCGACGACCTCCTCGCGATCGGCGCGTTCTGCATCGGCACGAACCAGATCGACCTCGCCGCCGCGACCGACCAGGGCGTGGCGGTGTTCAACGCGCCGTTCTCCAACACCCGCAGCGTCGTCGAGCTCGCCGTCGCGGAGATCATCGCGCTCGCGCGCCGCCTCACCGAGCGCGACGACCAGATGCACGCCGGCGTGTGGGACAAGTCCGCCGACGGCGCCCACGAGGTCCGCGGGCGCACGCTCGGCATCGTCGGCTACGGCAACATCGGCAGCCAGCTGTCGGTGGTCGCCGAGGCCCTCGGCATGCGGGTGCTCTTCTACGACACCACCGAGAAGCTCGCGCTCGGCAACGCGCGCGCGTGCGCGAGCCTCGACGAGCTCCTCGCCGAGGCCGACACCGTCACGCTGCACGTCGACGGCCGCGACGGGAACGCCGGCATGTTCGGCGCCGCCCAGTTCGCCGCCATGCGGCCGCGCAGCATCTTCCTCAACCTGTCCCGCGGCTTCGTCGTCGACTACGCCGCGCTGCGCCGCCACGTGGAGTCCGGCCACATCGCCGGCGCCGCGGTCGACGTGTTCCCCAGCGAGCCCCGGCGCAAGGGCGACCCGTTCGACTCCGAGCTGCGAGGGCTCCGCAACGTCATCCTCACCCCGCACGTCGCCGGGTCCACGGCCGAGGCCCAGCAGGACATCGGCCGCTTCACCGCGGGCAAGCTGCGCGACTACGCGCTGGCAGGCACGACCACCCTCAGCGTCAACCTGCCGCAGATCACGATGGACGACCGTCCCGGCACCGTGCGGGTGACCCACCTGCACCACAACGTCCCCGGCGCGATGGCGCGCGTCAACCAGCTACTCGCCGAGCACGGCGTCAACATCGAGGGGCAGCTGCTGAGCACGCGCGGCGCCGTCGGCTACGCCGTCACCGACACCGGCTGTCCCGCGGGCCGCCTGCCCGAGGGCGTGCTCGCCGCGCTCGCCGCCGTCCCCGAGACGATCTCCACGCGCGTCGTGCCGGCGTGAGCGACCGCGCCGGGGTGAGCGACCGCACCGGCGTCCTGCTGGCCCTCGGCGCGTACGGCATGTGGGGGCTGTTCCCCCTGTACTTCCGGCTGCTGGAGTCCGCCGGCGCGGTGGAGATCGTCGTCCACCGCATCGTGTGGTCGCTGCTCACGTGCCTGCTCGTCATCGCGCTCACCCGCTCGTGGGCGGCGCTGCGCCGGCTCACCGGCCGCCAGCTGCTCGTGCTCGCGGCCGCCGCCGCCACGATCAGCGTCAACTGGGGCGTCTTCATCTGGGCGGTCAACACCGAGCAGGTCGTGGAGACCTCGCTCGGGTACTTCATCAACCCGCTGGTGTCGGTGCTGCTCGGGGTGCTGCTCCTGCGCGAGCGGCTGCGCCGACCGCAGTGGGTCGCCGTCGGGATCGCGGGCGCGGCCGTCGCGGTGCTCACCGTCGACTTCGGCCGCCCGCCGTGGATCGCGCTCGCCCTCGCGGCGAGCTTCGGCAGCTACGGGCTGCTGAAGAACCTCGTCGGGCGCGGGGTCGGGGCGCTGCCCGGGCTGACGGTCGAGACCGCCGTCCTCGCTCCCCCGGCGCTCGCCGTCATCGTGTGGCTGCAGTGGACGGGCGAGGGCACCGTCACCTCGGTGAGCGGGTGGCACACCGTCCTGCTCGTGGCCTCCGGCGCCCTCACCGCCGCCCCGCTGCTGCTCTTCGCGGCCGCCGCCCGCCGCGTGCCGCTGTCGACGATCGGGCTCCTGCAGTACGTCACGCCCGTCATGCAGCTGCTCATCGGCACGCTCGTGTTCGGCGAGGCGCTGCCGCCGCTGCGGCTCTCGGGCTTCGCGCTCGTGTGGGTGGCGCTCGTCGTGCTGAGCGTCGACGGCCTGCGCACGAGCAGCCGGGGTCGGGCGCAGGCGCGCGCGGCGCGCGCCACCACCGCGACCTGACGACCTGACGGCCGAAATACGTCACGCCCGGCTGGTTAACTCCGCCGCACCTGGTGTTGGCCGAGGCGTCACCGGCACGTCGCCTCCCGGTCGCGGGGCGCGCCTACGTTCGCGGGCGTCCGCACCCCGCTCACGGAGGACTCCTCGTGACTCTCACGCCCGAACGACGTCCGCTCCTGCCCATGCTGGGCCAGACCCACGGCTCGCGCAGCGCGAGCGTCTGCCACTGGAAGTGCGCCGACGCCTGCGCCCGGCCGGACGAGAACACCAGCGGCAACGAGCGCTTCGTCGACGTCGCCCGCCGCGCCCTGGCCCGCCGCACCTCGCGCCGCTCGGTCCTCGCCGGCTCCGCCGCCGGCGCCGCGCTCGCCGCGCTGTCCGGCATCGCGCCCGCCGCCGCCGCACCGAAGGGCAGGGGCGCCGCCGCGCGCTCCGGCTCGCTCGCCTTCTCCCCCATCGCTCCGGTCGGCAACACCGTCGACGCCGTCACCGTCCCGGACGGCTGGCGCTGGGAGACGATCATCGCCTGGGGCGACCCGGTCGAGGCCGACGCGCCCGCGTGGGACCCGGCCCACCAGACGCCCGAGGCCCAGAAGAAGCAGTTCGGCTACAACAACGACTACCTCGACGTCGTGCCGTTCCGCGGCAACGGCAACCGGGGCCTGCTCGTCGCCAACCACGAGTACACGAACGACGAGCTCATGTTCCCCGCGACGAGCGACCCCGCGCAGCGGCTGCTCGACCTCGAGACGGCGATGTACGCCCACGGCATGTCCGTGGTCGAGGTCCGCCGCCGCGGCAAGGACGCCGCGTGGCAGCCGCTGCGCCGCTCGCCGTTCAACCGCCGCATCACCCTCGACACCGAGTTCGTGCTCGACGGGCCCGCCGCCGGCAGCCCGCTGCTGCGCACGAGCGAGGACCCGACGGGCACGCGCGTGTACGGCACGCTCAACAACTGCGCCGGGTCGACCACCCCGTGGGGCACGGTGCTGTCCGGCGAGGAGAACGTCGACCAGTACTTCACCGGCGCCCCCGACCCGACGGCGCGCGAGGCGCGCTACGGGCTGAACACCGCCGGTCGCGGCTGGGGCGCGGTGCAGGACCGGTTCGACCTGTCGAACGCCGGGACCCGCAACGAGCCGAACCGCTTCAACTGGGTCGTCGAGGTCGACCCGGAGGCGCCGGACGAGGCCCCGGTCAAGCACACGGCGATGGGCCGCTTCAAGCACGAGGGCGCCCACGTCACGATCGCGGCGTCCGGCCACGCCGTCGCCTACTCCGGCGACGACAACCGCTTCGACTACCTCTACAAGTTCGTGTCCCGCGACACCTTCCGTCCCGGCCCGTCGCAGGCGGCGCGACGTCACAACAAGACGCTGCTGAGCGACGGCGACCTGTACGTCGCGAAGTTCCACGGCGACGGCGAGGGCATCGCCGAGGGTGACTACGACGGCACGGGCGAGTGGCTGCCGCTGTACGTCGACGGCCGCTCGATGGTGCCGGGCTTCACCGCCGAGGAGGTCCTCGTCTACACGCGCCTGGCCGCCGACGCGGTCGGCGCCACGGGCATGGACCGGCCGGAGGACGTCGAGCCGAGCCCCGTCACCGGCTACGTGTACATGGCGTGCACGAACAACACCCGCCGCACCGGCGCGCAGGTCGACGAGCCGAACCCGCGCCCGAACAACAAGGACGGCCACGTCATCGAGCTGCGCGAGGACGGCGACGACGCGACCGGCACGTCGTTCACGTGGAACATCCTCCTGCTGTGCGGTGACCCGGAGGACCCGACCGTCACGACGTACTTCGGCGGCTGGGACGGTCCGGTGAGCCCCATCAGCTGCCCGGACAACGTCGCGTTCGACGACGCCGGCAACCTGTGGGTGTCGACCGACGGCCAGCCCGGCACGATCAACTACAACGACGGGCTGTTCCTCGTGCCGGTCGAGGGTCCCGAGCGCGGGCGCGTCCAGCAGTTCCTCGCCGTGCCGACCGGCGCGGAGACGTGCGGGCCGCAGGTCAAGGCCCGCGACGGCTACGTGCTCGTGGCGGTGCAGCACCCCGGGGACCTCGGTGGCGCGAGCTACGAGAACCCCCGTTCCGCGTTCCCGTACGACGGCGTGTTCGCCGGTCCGCGCCCGGCGTGCATCCAGGTGCTGCCCGCCTGAGGCGGCAGCGACCCGGCCTCACCCGAGCCGCTCGAGCAGCCACCCCGGTCCGACGACCGGGGTGGCCGGCTCGAGCCGGGCGCGCAGGCCCCGGTCGGCGGTCACGACCGTCGCGCCGGGGTGCTGCGCGCTCACGGCCACGACCGCGTCGTCGCCGGACCCGGCCGCCCGCACGAGCGTGAGCCGGGAGGCGCCGGGCGCGTCGTCCGGCAGGGTCGCCGCCCTCGCCCGCCCCTCCAGGACCGCGACGACGTCGCCGAGGTCCGCGGTCGCGGCGGCCACGCGCGCGAGGAGGCGCGCCGTGGCCCCGGCGCGGTCCCGCCACCAGCCGTCCGGCCGGGCGCCCAGCACGTTCGCGACGTCGACGACGAGCACGCCCCCAGCCTCGCACCTACCGTGGCGCGGTGGCCGGGGAGCAGGAGGCGTGGCGCGCGGAGCGGGCCCGCGCGGTCGAGGCGAGGGCCGCGGCCGCCGAGCGCGCCGCCGCGGCCGAGTCCGCCCGCGCGCAGGAGCTCATCGACGGCTTCGTCGCCGAGGCGGGCCGGCGCGGCGTGGCCCCGGAGCCGCTCGTGGCGCCCGGCCCGGGCGGTCGCGGCCGCTACCGCACGGGCCTCGTCGGCTGGTACCTCACGCGCAGCCGCGTCGTCGCGGTCGACACCGACGGGCGCTACTACGTGCTGCGGGCCGGCGGTGGCCTGCGCGAGCGCCTCACGGGCACGACCGTCGCCCCCAGCGACCCGCCGCTCGTCGTGGGTCGCGGCGCCCGCGACGGGGAGCAGGCCGACCTCGCCGACCTGCTGCGACGGCGCCTGCAGGAGTGACGGCGGTCCTCACCGCTCAGCCGCCCGCGCGCGGCACGGGGACCGTCCGCCCACCCGCCAGGTGGGCGAGGAGCTCCTCGGCCGGCACGGGCCGGCCGAACAGCCGGCCCTGCGCCCAGCGCACCCCGAGCGCCCGCAGCCGGTCGGCCTGCTCGGCGGTCTCGACACCCTCGGCGACCACGTCCAGGTCGAGGCCGCGGGCGAGGTCGAGCACCGCCGCCACCAGCCCGGTGCGCGGGGCGGGTCCGCCGAGCTCGGCGACGAAGGAACGGTCCACCTTGAGCGTGTCGAGCGGGAGGCGCTGCAGGTACGACAGCGAGGAGAAGCCCGTGCCGAAGTCGTCGAGCGCGACGCGGACGCCGAGCGCCCGCACCCGCGCGAGCACCTCGCCCGCGACGCCGGCCGTGCCGCCGACGACGGCGGACTCGGTGACCTCCAGGTGCAGGACGCGGCCGGGCAGCCGGTGCCGTCGCAGGACGCCCTCGACGAGGCCCGGGAAGTCCTCGTCGAGCTGACCGGCCGACACGTGGACCGCCACCCCGAAGTCGTCGTCGACGTGCCCGACCGCCCGCCAGGCGGCCAGGTCACCGGCCGCCCGCTCGAGCACGACCTGCCCGACCGCGCCGATGAGCCGATTCTCCTCCGCGACCGCCACGAACTCCGCGGGCGGCACCTCGCCGAGCGTCGGCGTGCTCCAGCGCGCGAGCGCCTCCACGTGCCCGGTGCGCTCCCGCACGAGGTCGACGACGGGCTGGTAGGCGACCCTCAGCTCGCCGCGCTCGAGCGCGCCGCCGAGCTCGGCGTCGATGCGGGCCCGCCGCTCGACCTCCTCCCGCAGCGCCCCGTCGAAACGGCGCACCGTCCCGCGGGCGGTGTGCTTGGCGCGGTACAGCGCGACGTCCGCGTCGCGGAGCAGGCTCTCCGCCGTGCGTCCGGGCGCGGTCGCGGTCACGACGCCGACCGTCCCGGACACCGGCAGGCTCGTGACGCCCACGCGGACGGGGGCGTGCCACGCGCTCGTGAGCGCGGCGAGCACCCGGTCGGGCTCGACGTCCTCCGCCACGTCGTCCGGGCCGACGCCGGACGCGACGACGACGGCGAACTCGTCGCCGCCCATGCGGGCGATGGTCGCCGAGGCGGGCAGGCGCGCCCGCAGCCGCTGCGAGACCGCGACGATGAGCGCGTCACCGGTGTGGTGGCCGTAGGTGTCGTTGACGAGCTTGAACCGGTCGAGGTCGACGAGCAGCACGTGGACCGCACCGCCGAGGGCGTCGCGTCGCCGGAGCAGCTCGTTCACCCGCCGCTCGAACAGCCCGCGGTTGGCCAGGCCCGACAGGCCGTCGTGCCACGCGGCGTGCTGCAGCGCGGCGTGCGCGGCGTGCACCTTGGCGGCGACGGCCCCGACGAGCAGGCCGACCGCCGCGAGCGTCCCCGCCGTCATCAACCACACGCGCAGCTGCACCGCGGCCGGCGCCGGCAGCAGCGACAGGCTCACCGCGAGGCACGTCGCGGTCCACAACCCGTGCCGCAGGGCCGCTCGGGGCGAGAAGAAGAATGCGGCGAACGGCGTCGCCCACAGGTAGAAGAGCCGGATGTCGTTGTCGGCGGCGCCGGCGAGGCCCACCGCGGCGAAGGCGACGGAGATGACGAGCTGGATGCACCCGATCACCAGGTGGAACACCCACCGCGGGGCACGGTCCGCGGCACCGGCCGCCAGCGACGCGCCCAGCGTGGCGGCGAGCAGCGCCATGCCGCGGACCACCGCGTCGCCGCCGGTCGGGCCGTGCGGCAGCAGCGTCCACAGCAGCGCGAGCGCGGACCCGCTCAGGTAGAGCAGGCCGAGCGCGCGCCCCATGGCGCGCTGGCCGACCGGCTCCCCGCCCGAGGCAGGGGACGGCGCACGAGACGGCACCACCGCGACCTCCCTCCGACGTCTGCCGCAGTCGGCAGCGGAGGAGGCGTCCTGAGGCCGGCGGCCCGCGTCACCCGGTGGCGCCACCCAGGTGGACGTCCAGGCGCCACGAACGGCCGGTGCGGGCGAGGTCGACGGACTCCGCGCCGAACCGCTCGGCCGCGGCGCGGACGAGGCCCTGCGGCGTGGTCGGCACCCGGCCCGCGCGGCGCACGAGGTGCCCGGCGAGCAGCCCGCGGGCGTGCTTCGCGCTGTGGGACACCACGGCGCCGTCCTGCAGCACGCGGACCGTCACCCAGTCGCTGCCCTGCCCGGGCCGCCACGCGGCCTGGTACTCCGCGGAGCGGCAGTCGACGACGAGGCCGTCGCCCCGCCCGGCCAGCTCGCGCGCGAGGTGCGGCCGCCAGAACGCCGCCAGCGGACCCGTCCCGGGCAGGTCGGTCCCCATGCCGAGCCGGTGGGCCGGGATGCGGTCCCCCGGGGCCACCACG
Source organism: Aquipuribacter sp. SD81 (assembly GCF_037153975.1). Taxonomy (NCBI): domain Bacteria; kingdom Bacillati; phylum Actinomycetota; class Actinomycetes; order Micrococcales; family Intrasporangiaceae; genus Aquipuribacter; species Aquipuribacter sp. SD81. The sequence continues at coordinate 84,281 of NZ_JBBAYJ010000009.1, read as the reverse complement.
CCCCACAGCCCGGAGGCGACGAGGACGTGCCGGCGCGCCCGGCGCCGCGCGGTGGCCGTCATCGGCTCGCGCTCGCCCGCGAGGTCCGCGGCGGCGAACAGCACCCCGGAGTACACGCGCACGGCGTCGGCGGCGGGCTCGGTTCGCAGCCGCGTGTTGCGCGCGACCTCGTCGGCCAGCGACGGGCCGAGGCCGAGGACGGCCGGCGCGTCCGGGCGCGCGCACACCGCCGCGAGCGCGTCGAGCACGTGCTCGCGGGCGGCGCCCAGCCCGGGCAGCGAGAGCGAGGCGAGGTCGACGGGGCGCGCGCGGCGGGGGGCCGGCGACTGCCCGCGGGACGGCGGCAGCAGCAGGAGCACGAGGCCGAGGGTAGGCAGCGATCGGTTCACACCGACGTCGCGTCGCGTCTAGCCACCGTTCACCCGGTCGGCTTAGGTTCAGGGCGTCACTGCCTGATCCGTGGAAGGACCCCTTCGTGACCCACCGACCCCCACGCGCCGCGTCGTCGCAGCGCGCCGTCCGGCACGCGGCCGCGCTCGCGACCCCGCTCGCGCTCGTCGCCGGCGCCCTCGCGGCGGCACCGCCCGCCGCAGCCGCCACCGACCTGTACTTCTCCGAGTACGTCGAGGGCTCGAGCAACAACAAGGCGCTCGAGATCTACAACGGCACCGGCGCCGCCGTCGACATCAGCCAGTACAGCGTCCAGGTGTACTTCAACGGCGCGACCACCGCGAACCTCACGATCCCCCTCTCGGGGTCGGTCGCCTCGGGTGACGTGTTCGTCCTCGCCCAGTCCAGCGCCGTCCAGGAGATCCTCGACGAGGCCGACCAGACCAACGGCGCCGGCTGGTTCAACGGCGACGACGCCGTCGCGCTCGTCCGCGACGGCACGACGCTGGACGTCATCGGGCAGATCGGCGTCGACCCCGGCAGCGAGTGGGGCAGCGGGCTCACGAGCACCGCCGACAACACCCTGCGCCGCAAGGCCTCCGTCGACGGAGGCGACCCCGACGGCAGCGACCCGTTCGACCCGGCCGTGCAGTGGGACGGCTACGAGACCAACACCTTCGACGGCCTCGGCAGCCACGACGCCGGTCCCGTCGAGGGCGGTCCGCCCGCGCTGACGTGCGAGGCGACCGTGTCCACGCGGACCGGTGAGGCGGCCTCGTCGGAGGTCTCCGCCACCGACGCGGACAACGGCGTCGACACCCTGGCGATCACGTCGGACCCGGTCGCGGGCATCACGCTCGAGGGGTCCACCGCGCCGTCCGCCGCCGGCGAGGCCGCCACCGCGACCCTCGCCGTGGCCGGCACCACGGCGGTCGGCACCTACGACGTCGTCGTGACCGCCACGGCCGACGACGGCGAGCAGGCGACGTGCACCGTGACGGTCGAGGTGCTCGCGCCCCTCACCACGAGCCTCGTCTCCACCGTCCAGGGCAGCGGGGACGCCTCGCCGCTCGTCGGCCAGGAGGTCCAGGTCGAGGCGGTCGTCACCTCGCTCATCACCAGCCGCGACGTGCTCGACGGCTTCTTCGTGCAGGAGGAGGACGCGGACGCCGACGGCGACCCCGCCACCTCCGAGGGCGTGTACGTGTTCTGCCGCGCGCTGTGCCCGGCCGACCTCGCCGCGGGCGACCTCGTGCAGGTCGTCGGCACCGTCGCCGAGTTCAACGACAGCACCCAGGTCGACGCGACCGCGGGCAGCATCGAGGTGCTCGACTCCGGCCTGCCGCTGCCCAGCGCCGCGACGGTCACCCTGCCGGCGTCCGGGTCCACCGCGGACCCGGCGACCTTCGAGGCCGTCGAGGGCATGGTCACGACCATCACCACGACCCTCGCGGTCAGCGAGTACTTCGAGCTCGCGCGCTTCGGGTCGATCGTGCTGACCGCCGACGAGCGGGAGTACCAGTACACCCAGACCGACACCCCGACGGTCGAGGGCTACGAGGCCTTCCTCGCCGACCTCGCGACCCGTCGCATCGTGCTCGACGACGACAGCAACGACCAGAACGACGCGACGAGCGGGCCGCTGGACAACGAGCCGTACTACTACCCGACGCCCGGCTTCAGCACCGAGAACTACGTGCGCGGCGGCGACACCGTCACCGGGCTCACCGGCGTCATGGAGTACTCCTTCGGCGAGTGGAAGCTCCGGCCCGTGCCGGGGCTGGACTACACCTTCGAGCGGGCCAACCCGCGTCCGGCCGAGCCGGACGAGGTGGGCGGGCGCCTGACCGTCGCGAGCTTCAACGTGCTCAACTACTTCGCCACGGTCGACGACACGGCGTCGGGCAGCTCGGGCCCGTGCGGCCCCAGCGGCACCGACGACTGCCGCGGCGCGGACTCCGAGGACGAGCGCGAGCGCCAGCTCGCGAAGATCGTCGCAGCGCTGACGGAGATCGACGCCGACGTGTTCGGCCTCATCGAGATCCAGAACGACGAGGGCGAGGCCACGCAGCAGATCGTCGACGCGCTCAACGCCGCCACGGCGCCGGGCACGTACGACTACGTCGACACCGGGTTCATCGGCACCGACGCCATCAAGCAGGCCTTCCTGTACAAGACGGCCACGGTCGCGCCCGTCGGCGACTACGCCCTGCTCACGCAGGCCGACGACGAGCGCTTCCGCGACGACCGGAACCGCCCGGCGCTCATCCAGACCTTCGAGGAGGTCGCCACGGGCGAGGTGCTGACGGTCGCCGTCAACCACTTCAAGAGCAAGGGCTCCGGCTGCGGCGCGGGCGACGACTCGCCCGAGGACGGCTCCGGCAACTGCGACCTCACCCGCACCCTCGCGGCGCAGGCGCTGGCCGACTACCTCGCCACCGACCCGACCGGCAGCGGCGACCCCGACTACCTCGTCATCGGCGACCTCAACTCCTACTCGCAGGAGCGGCCGATCACGACGCTCGAGGCGGCCGGCTACGTCGACCTGCTCGAGCGCTACCAGGGCCTGGAGTCCTACGGGTACGTGTTCGACGGCCTGCTCGGCCACCTCGACCACGCGCTGGCCACCCCCTCCCTCGCGGAGCAGGTGACCGGGGCGGGCGGCTGGCTGATCAACGCCGACGAGGTGCCGCTGCTGGACTACAACGACACGGTGCTCGACACCGGCGAGCAGTCGTTCGAGCGGGAGTCGACCGCGCTGCCGCTGTACGAGCCGAACGCCTACCGCTCCAGCGACCACGACCCGGTCGTCGTCGGCATCAGCCTCGACTCCGCGCCGGTCGCCGACGCGGGCGGGCCGTACACCGTCAAGCCGGGCTCGCGGGTGCGGCTGGACGCGTCGGCGTCCTACGACCTCGAGGGTGAGGACATCACCTTCGAGTGGGACCTCGACGGCGACGGCCAGTTCGACGACGCGACGGGCCCCGTCGCGTACTTCCGCGCGAACCGCTCCCCCGGGGACTACCCGGTGGCGGTGCGCGTGAGCGACGCCGACGAGTCGACCGTCGACGAGACGGCCGTGTCGGTCATCCCGCCGGGCCTGCAGAGGCCCTGAGCCTCCTCGCACGGTCGGAGCCCCGTCCCACCCGCCGGGTGGGGCGGGGCTCCGTCCGTTCCGGGGCCCGTCCCGGCGGCCGACCCGCTGGCCGTCGGCTCAGACCCTCCCGTGGGTCAGCACGTCGGTGAGGTCGAAGCGCACCGGGCGCTCCAGCTGGTCGTACGTGCAGCTGCGCGGGTCGCGGTCCGGGCGCCAGCGCTGCAGCTGGGTGGTGTGACGGAACCGGTCGCCCTCCATGTAGTCGTAGCGCACCTCCACCACGCGCTCGGGGCGCAGCGGCACGAACGACAGGTCCTTGCCCGCGTTCCACCGGCTCGTCTCGTTCTTGCGCGGTGTGCGCTCGCCCGCCTCGTGCGCGGCCCAGCTCCACGGGTGCTCCTCGAACGTCGTCACGAGGTCCTGCATCTCGGCGAGCAGCTCGCGCCGGCGCGCCATCGTGAAGCTCCCGCACACCCCGACGCTCTGCAGCGTGCCGGAGTCGTCGTACAGCCCGAGCAGCAGGGAGCCGAGCGCGTCCGGGCCGGACTTGTGCACCCGGTAGCCGGCCACGACGCAGTCGGCGGTGCGGACGTGCTTCACCTTCGTCATGACCCGCTTGTCCGGCTGGTAGCGCAGGTCCGGCTTCTTGGCCACGAGGCCGTCGAGGCCCGCGCCCTCGAACGCCTCGAACCAGCGCGCGGCCTCGGCCTCGTCGGTCGTGGCCGGGGTCACGTGCACCGACGGGTGGTCGGCGGGCAGCGCCTCCTCCAGCAGCGCACGGCGCTCGGCGAAGGGGCGCTGGGTGAGGTCGTCGTCGCCCAGGGCGAGCAGGTCGAAGGCGACGAAGCTCGCCGGGGTCTGCTCGGCGAGCAGGCGGACACGGCTGTCGGCGGGGTGCACCCGCTGCTGCAGCGCCTCGAAGTCCAGGCGGTTGCCGTCGGGGTCGGCGACGACCACCTCCCCGTCGACGACGGCCCGGTCGGGGAACGCGCTCCTGATCGCCTCGACCACCTCGGGGAAGTACCGCGTGAGCGGCTTCTCGTTGCGGCTGCCGATGACGACCTCGTCGCCGTCGCGGAAGACGATGGCGCGGAAGCCGTCCCACTTCGGCTCGTAGACGTGGTCGGGCGGGATCTCGCTGCCCGGCTTGGCGAGCATCGGCTTGACCGGGGGCATGACGGGCAGCTGCACGCGCCGAGTCTGCCGCCGACGCCCGACGCTGTCAGGGCGACGGCGGGCAGCCCTCGCCCAGCGTCCAGCCGACGCTGCCCGGCCCGGCCTCCGCGTCGCCCGCGCCCTCGCCGACGCAGACGAAGGCCGTCGCCGGCTGCGGCTCCTCGCCGGCGGCCGAGCACCCGCCGAGGCAGAGCGCCGCCCCCACGATCCACAGCGTCACCGCAGCCCGCACCGCTTCCCCTCCGCGCTCCTGCCGTCCGCGGGTGGTCCGCGCTCCCGCCCCCGCGCCGTAATCCGCGGCGTAGGTCTGCACGAACGCAGACGTACGCGACGCAGCTCGACGGGAACGCAGACGTACGCGGCGTAGGTCTGCACGAACGCAGACGTACGCGGCGTAGCTCGACAGGAACGCAGACGTACGCGGCGTAGGTCTGCACGAACGCGGACCAACGCGCCTAGGTTGTGGCCCATGGCGAAGGCCCCGGCCGCGACGGTGCAGGCAGGCGAGCACGAGGTGCGGGTCACGAGCCCGGACCGCGTGGTCTACGAGGCGACCGAGCGCACGCCCGCCGTCACCAAGCTCGACGTCTGCCAGTACTTCGCGACGATCGGCGAGACGATGCTCGGCACCGTCCGCGACCGACCGACGGCGATGGAGCGCTGGCCGGACGGGTGGCGCGAGGGCATGCGCCTGGCCACCGGCCCCCAGGACCGCGAGGGCGACGGCTTCTACCAGAAGCGGCTGCCGAAGGGGGCGCCCGAGCACATCGAGACGGTCAGGATCACCTTCCCCAGCGGGCGCACTGCCGACGAGCTGTGCCCGACCTCCGTCGCCTCGCTCGTGTGGGCGGCCCAGATGGGCGCGCTCACGTTCCACCCGTGGCCGGTGCGACGCCCCGACGTCGACCACCCGGACGAGCTCCGGCTCGACCTCGACCCGCAGCCCGGCACCGGGTTCGCCGACGCGCGCCGCGTGGCGCTGCTGACCCGCGACCTGCTCGCCGAGCTCGGGCTGCGCGGGTACTGCAAGACCAGCGGCAACCGCGGCGTGCACGTCTACGTCCGCATCCGGCCTCGATGGAGCTTCGAGGACGTCCGCCACGCGGCCATCGGCCTCGGCCGGGAGCTCGAGCGCCGCGACGACCAGGTGACGACGGCGTGGTGGAAGGAGGAGCGCGGCGAGCGCGTGTTCCTCGACTACAACCAGAACAACCGCGACCGCACGATCGCGAGCGCGTGGAGCCTGCGTGCGCGGCCCGGCGCGCCCGTCAGCACCCCGCTCACGTGGGAGCGCCTGGCGGCGCTGGCGGACCCGGCCGAGCTCAACCTCACGACCGTCCCGGCGCTGCTCGCCGAGCACGGCGACCCGTGGGCGGGCATGGACGACGAGGCCTTCGACCTCGACCCGCTGCTGGAGCTGTGGGAGACCCTGCCCGGCGGGGAGCTCAACTTCCCGCCCGACTACCCGAAGATGCCGGGCGAGCCGCCGCGGGTGCAGCCGAGCAAGAAGGTGGCCGCGCACTGGGACGAGCACGGCAACCGGGTGGCGGACTGACCCGCCCGGGCTGTCGATTGCGCGGTGTCCCGTCCGACAGGTAGGTGTCAAGCCACCCGTCCGACCTTCGACGAACGAGGAGCACACCATGTCGAGGTACCTGGTCCTGATCTACGACGACGAGTCCTACTGGGCCGACGCCACCCCCGAGCAGTGGCAGGCGTCCATGGCCGAGCACGACGCCTTCAGCCGGGCCGTCGTCGAGCACGGTGGCAGCATCGTGTCCGGTGAGGCGCTGCACCTCAGCACGACGGCGACCAGCATCCGCGGCGGCGAGCTGAGCGACGGGCCCTTCATGGAGACGAAGGAGGCCCTCGGCGGGTTCTACGTCATCGAGGCACGCGACCTCGACCACGCCGTCGAGATCGCGCGGCTGTGCCCCGCCGGCGAGGGCGGGGTCGAGGTGCGGCCCGTCATGACCTTCGGCTGAGCCGCGACCCGACCACCACCGGAGGACCCGAGCACAGCGTGCCGACGGCGGCCGACGACGCCCTCGCCCGCGCCCACCGCGGCGCCTGGGCGGGCGTCGTCGGCGCCGTCGCCCGCACCGTCCGCGACCTCGACCTCGCCGAGGACTCCGCCGCCGAGGCCTTCGCCCAGGCGGCCGAGCGCTGGCCGCGCGACGGGGTGCCGGGCAACCCCACCGGCTGGCTCGTCACGGCCGCCCGCCGGCGGGCGCTCGACCAGCTGCGCCGTCGCGACGGCCTGACCCGGCGGCTGCCGCTTCTCGTCGTCGACGACGCGCCGCGCGAGGACGCCGAGCGGGGGTTCGACGAGGCCGCGGAGCGCGTCGACCGCGAGGCCGGACGGGAGGTGCCCGCCGTGTTCGGCAGCGACCTGCTCCGCCTGCTGTTCACCTGCTGCCACCCGGCGCTCGCCCGGGAGTCGCAGGTCGCGCTCACCGCACGGCTCGTCTGCGGCCTGCGCACCGACGAGGTCGCCCGGCTGCTGCTCGTGCCGCCGCCGACCGCGGCCGCACGCATCACCCGCGCGAAGAAGAAGATCGCCTCGGCCGGCATCCCCTTCCGGGTGCCGAGCGGGGCGGAGCTGCCCGGTCGCCTCGACGCCGTCCTCACCGTCGTCCACCTGCTCGTGACGGCCGGGCACACCGCCCCGGTCGGCGACGGCGTCGTCCGCGAGGACCTGCTGCTGCGGGCGCGGGAGCTGACCGGCGCGCTCGTCGCGCTCATGCCCGACGAGGCCGAGGTGCTCGCCGTGCACGCGCTCGCCCTGTTCGCGTGGGCGCGGCGGGACGGCCGTCACGCCGGCAGCGGCCGGCTGCTGCTCCTGGCCGAGCAGGACCGGTCGACGTGGGACACCGCGACGATCGCGGAGGCCGACGCCCTCGTGCGCCGAGCGCTGCGGCGGGGCCGCCCCGGTCGCTTCACGCTGCAGGCCGCCGTCGCCGGGTGCCACGCGACGGCCCCCTCCTACGAGGACACCGACTGGCACGAGGTGCTCGCGCTGTACGACCTGCTGCTGCAGGCGTGGCCGACGCCGGTCGTCGCCCTCAACCGGGCGGTCGCGCTGGCGCAGGTCGCGGGTCCCGCGGCGGCCCTCGACGCGGTCGACGGGGCCGGTGCGCCGGAGGACTACCCGTACCTGCACGCGGTCCGGGGCCACCTGCTCGCGGCGCTGGGACGCCCGGCCGAGGCCCGCGACGCCTACGACCGCGCGGCCCGGCTCACCGCGAACACGTCCGAGCGAGCGTTCCTCCTCGCCCGCCGTGACGGGCTGGGAGGGGGCTGAGGGCGGGCTCAGCCGGTCGGCTCGGCCGTGCTCCCGGCGCCGTCGTCCTCACCGTCGTCCTCGCCCGAGATGTAGGAGTCGCCCTCGCCGAGGACGGCGGCGCACAGCACGGTGTCGACGACGGCGGGCTCGTTGTCGCACGTCGTGACGACGAACTCGACCGGGTCGTTGCCGTCGAGCAGGTCGCCCTGGGCGGACACGGCCTGCCGGAAGTCCTCGACGGTCGTGCACACCTCGAAGGCCGGGTAGAGGTCCTCCCACGGCTGGCCCTCGTCGACGGGCGTCTCCTCGGCGGAGTCGACGACGGCGAGGCAGTCCTCGGGGACGTCCGCGGTCTGCAGGTCCTGCGGCAGCACCCCGACGGCCGGCGCGTCGCTGTCGGTACCGGTGGGCTCGGGCGCCTGCCCCGCGGTGACGCCGCCCTCGTCGCCCTCCATGACGAGGTCCTCCCGCGCGCCGTAGCCGCCGCACCCGGCGAGCAGTCCCCCCGTCAGCAGGAGGGCGACCGCCGACGCGGCGGCACGCGAGACGTCACGGGAACGAGCACGGGACAGCAACCGCATACCCGACACCGTCGCACGACCCGCGCCGGACGTCGCGTCGGCGCGGTCGAGCAGCGTCGCGACCGGCGAGGTGGCTCAGCCGGGCGAGGGCCAGCCGCCCGGGCGGTCCGCGGGCGGCGCGGACGACGGCCCCGGCCGCGGGTACCCGGTCGGCTGCGGGTACGCGGCGGGTTGGGCGACCGGGTGAGCGGCCGGCTGAGCGGCCTGGTGCCCGGCAGGGTGCGGACCGGGGCCGGGGTGCGGCGGGGCGGGGGGCCAGGGCCCGGGCGGCGCCCAGCCGGGCGCGACCGTCACCGGTCCGCTCGGGGGCCTGGGCGCAGCGGGCGCGCGGACCACCGCCACGACGGTGACGAGGGCGGCGAGCACGGCGGCGCCGAGGGCGCCGAGCGCGGTCCAGCCCGCGGCCCGCACGACACCGGCCGCCGCGGCCGTGACATCGGCGGAGGACGCGTCCGGTACCTCGTCCGCCGGGCTCGGCAGCTCGACCCAGGGGTCCTCGGCGGCGTAGGAGCTCCACTCGGGGTCGGCCGGGTCGTACACGACCGTCACCGAGTCGCCGACCTCGGGCAGCGTGCTCGACCACGACCAGTCCAGCCCGGTCACGACGGTCTCGTCGTCCTCGGTCGTCCAGCGCACGTCGACCCAGTCGTCCCCCTCGTCGACGTCGAGCACCTCTGCCTCCGCGGTCGCCGACAGGTCCTCCTCGAGGAAGAAGGGGTCGGCCCACGCCCCGCCGGGGCCCGAGCCCGCGGTGGCGGCGACGACCGCCGCCACCGCCGCGACGAGCAGGAGGACGCCCACGAGGGCCGCCCCCGTCGCCGCGCGTGCCGTCCTGCTCATGCCGTCCCCTCCCGGCGCGGCCACCTGCCGCCCCGCTGCACGGTAGGTCCCGCCGGGCCCGCTCGGAGGCGGTTCGCCGGGAGTGCCCCCGGGCGCGCGGGGCACAATGCCCGGGTGCAGCAGACCGCCGTCCCCGCCGCCCGGAACTGGGCCGGCAACATCACGTTCTCCGCCCGCGAGGTGGCGCGCCCGACGACGGTCGAGGAGCTCCGCGACGTGGTCGCGGGTGCGGACCGGCTGCGCGTGCTCGGCAGCGGGCACTCCTTCTCGACCGTCGCCGACACCGACGGCGTGCACGTCGTGCTCGACGCCATGCCGCCCGAGGTCGAGGTCGACACCGCGAGCGGCGTCGTGCGGGTCGCGGCCGGCCTCCGCTACGGCGACGTCGTCGAGCGGCTGCACGCCGCCGGCCGGGCCCTGCCGACGACAGGCTCGCTGCCGCACATCTGCATCGCGGGTGCGGCGGCCACCGGCACGCACGGCTCCGGCGACGGCAACGGGACGCTGGCCCGGTCCGTCGTCGCCGTGGAGCTCCTCACCCCCGACGGCGCGTCCCGCCGCCTCGCGCGCGGCGACGAGGACTTCGACGGCGCGGTGGTCGCGCTCGGCTCGCTCGGGGTCGTGACGTCGCTGGAGCTGGAGACCGTCCCGGCCTACGACATGGTGCAGACGGTCCACGAGGGCCTGTCCCTCGACGCGCTCGACGGCTCCGACGGCTCCGGGGACGAGGGGCGGGTGCTGGCCGAGGTGATGGCCGCGGGTCGTTCCGTCAGCGTCTTCACGACGTGGGGCCCCGACCGCACCGCGTCGGTGTGGTGCAAGCAGGACGTGGGCAGCAGACCGCTGCCGACCGGCTGGCTCGGCACCCGCGCCGCCGACGGTCCCCGCCACCCGGTGCCCGGCCAGCCGGTCGAGCACTGCACCGAGCAGCTCGGCGTGCCGGGGCCCTGGTACGCCCGGCTGCCGCACTTCCGCCTCGAGCACACGCCGAGCGCGGGCGACGAGCTGCAGTCGGAGTGGCTGGTGCCGCGCGCGGCCGGCCCGGCGGCGCTGCGCGCGGTGGGCGCGCTGGCCGAGCGCGTGCGCGAGGTGCTGCTCGTGAGCGAGATCCGGAGCATCGGCGCCGACACGCTGTGGCTGAGCATGGCCGAGGGACGCGACAGCCTCGCGCTGCACTTCACGTGGGTGGGCGACACCGGGCGCGTGCGCCCGGTGGTGGCCGCCCTCGACGAGGCCCTCGCCCCCTTCGGGGCCCGCCCGCACTGGGGCAAGGTGTTCACGGCCGCGCCCGAGCAGGTGGCGGCGCTCTACCCGCGCATGGCGGACCTCCGCCGGCTGCGGGCGGAGCTGGACCCGCGCGGCGTCATGGGCAACGCCTTCACCGAGGCCTACCTCGGCTGAGGCGCCCCCGGCCCGGCGTCAGCCGTCGGTGGCGACGTCGGTCGCCACCGAGGCGCCCGGCGGCTCGATGGTCGCCGTGATCCCGGGCGTCTCGGGAACCTCACCGGCGTCCGAGCAGCCGGCGAGACCGGCGGCGAGGACGAGGGCACCCACCACGACAGCTCCTGTGCTCCGCATGTCCGTATCGTGACGACACGGCCGCCGTCCGGCACGTCGAGACGTGGGCGCCCGCACGGCGCGGACGTCAGCGGAGCCGGGCGAGCACCCGCCGCTCGACGACCGCGAGCAGGCCGTCGGTCGCCTTGCCGATGACGGCGAACAGCACGATGGTCGCGAGGACGAGCTCGACCTGGCCGTTGCGCTGCGCGTTCTGCAGCTGCCAGCCGAGGCCCTCGGTCGCGCCGAGCAGCTCGGCCGCCACGAGGAACAGCCACGCCTGGTTGAGCCCGAGCCGCGCGCCGGCCAGCAGCGACGGCGCCGCCGAGGGCAGCAGGACGGTCGTCACCCGCTGCCGCCACGACAGCCCGTACGCCTGGGCGACCTCGAGCAGGCCGGTGTCGACCTGCCGGAACCCGGCGACGAGGGTGGCGAGGACGGGGAAGAAGGCCCCGATCGCGACGAGGCCGACCTTGGGCTCCTCGCCGATGCCCCACCAGATGATGAGCACCGACACCCACGCCAGCGACGGCACGGCCCGGACCGCCGACAGCAGCGGGGACAGCACCCGGTCGGCGGTGCGACTGAGCGCGACGAGCACCCCGACGACGAGGGCGGCGAGCGAGCCGAGGGTGAAGCCGAGCAGCACCCGCTGCAGGCTCACGCCGAGGTTGGGCCACAGCCGCCCCGAGGCGGCGTACTCCACGAGCGCGGACAGCACCGCTCCCGGGGAGGAGAAGCGGCTCTCCTCCAGCACCCCGGCCTGCACCGCGAGCTGCCACGCCGCGAGGAGGGCCACGGGCAGCACGAGGGCGAGGAGCACGTCGACGACACCGCGGGGCCGCCACCCCCGGCGGCGCGGGCCCGCGGGGGGTGCGACCTCCGGCCGCTCCCCGCCCGGCACGTCCTGGTACCCGCTGGGCGCGACGAGGTCCGTCCCGGCCCCGCGCTGCAGGGCCACCCGCTCGTCGGTCGTCAGGCTCATCCCTCGGTCTCCGTCCCGGCCGACTCGACGGCCGCGGTCGCGGGCTCCGGCGCGAAGAGCTCCTCGAGCGCCGTCTCCGCGTCCTCCTGGCTGCCGACCTGACCGCCGTCGACGACGATAGGCACGATCCGCTCGAGCACCGCGCGGAGGTCCTCACCGGGCACCGGGTCGATGTCGAGGTTGGTGCGCTCGTCGAGCACCTGCGCGGCGATCTCCGGCTCGATCTCGGCGGCGGTCGCGAGGATCTCGACAGCCTCCTCCGGGTTGTCCTGGATCCACTGCCGCGCGCGCTCGTACTGCGTGAGGACGAGCTCGACGGCCTCCGGGTGCTCGGTCAGGAAGTCCTCGCGCACGTTGAGCACGCTGTAGGAGTTGCGGCTCGGCTCCCGCACGACGAGCTCGGCGCCCTCGTTCGCCACGGTGTCGGCCATGATCGGGTCGAGCCCCGCCCACGCGTCGACCTCGCCGCGGTTGAGGGCGAGGCGGCCGTCGGCGTGCGGCAGGTCGACGATCTGCACGTCGTCGGTCGTGAGTCCCGCGGAGTCGAGCGTCTGCAGGAGGAAGAAGTACGGGTCGGTCCCGGACAGCGCCGCGATGGTGCGGCCCTCGAGGTCCTCGGCGCTCGTGATGTCGGAGTCGGGCCCGACGACGATCGCCGACCACTCCGGCTGCGCGAGGACGTCGACGGTGCGCAGCGGGGAGCCGTTGGCCCGGGCGAGCAGCGCCGCGGCGCCGGCGGTGGAGTTGAAGTCGACGACGTCGCCGCGCAGCAGCTCGTTGGCGGGGGCGGACCCGGCGGAGAACTCCCACGTGACCTCGACGTCGTCGCCGACGGCCTCCTCGACCCAGCCCTGCTCCTTGAGCACGAGGCTCGCCGGGTTGTACGTCGCCCAGTCCAGGCGGATCTCGTCGACACCGAGGTCGCCGCCCGCGGCGGCGCTCGCGCCACCGCCGGCCGCGCCCGTGGCGTCGTCGTCGGCGTCGGCGCCGCCCTCCGAACCGGAGCCGCAGGCCGCGAGCACGAGGGCGGTCGCGGCGGCGAGGGCGAGGGTGGGGACGGACGTGCGGCGGCTCATCGGGTGTGCTCCTGTCGGGTCCGGGAACCCTGCTCGTGGTGCGGGGAGGTGGACGCGCCGGCGTCGGAGACGCCGACGAGGGACAGCAGGCGCGACCGGAGGCGTGCGGCGGCGGCGAGCTGCTCGGGGTCGGTGGTGTCGCGCGGGCGGGGCAGGTCGACCGGCACGTACGTGGCGTGCCCGGTGCCGGCGCGCCCGAGCACCGTGATGTGGTCGGCGAGCCGGACGGCCTCGTCGACGTCGTGGGTGACGAGCACGACGGTCGTGCCGTCGGCGTGGACGAGCTCGTCGACGAGGCCCTGCATGGTGAGACGGGTGAGGGCGTCGAGCGCGGCGAAGGGCTCGTCGAGCAGCAGGACGCCCGGCCGGGCGAGCAGCGCCCGGGCGAGCGCGGTGCGCTGGGCCATGCCGCCGCTGACGGAGGCGGGCCGGTAGTCGCCGTAGCCGTCGAGGTGCACCCGGTGCAGGAGCTCGTCGACCTCCTCGCGCGACCCGGCGCCCGGCTCGTGCCGGCGGCGGCGGGTGGCACCGAGAGCGACGTTGCCGCGCAGGTCGAGCCACGGCAGCAGCCGCGGCTGCTGGAAGACGACGGCGACGCGCTCGTCGCCCTCGACGATGTCGCTGCTGCCGCTGCCGTCGGCCCCGCCGAGGCGCGCGGTGCCGCGGGTGGGCGGGGTCAGGCCGGCGAGGACGCGCAGCAGGGTCGACTTGCCGCACCCGGACGGCCCGAGCACGGCGTGGACCTCACCGGCGGGCACGTGCAGGTCGAGGCCGTCGAGGACCGGCCCCTTGCCGAAGTCGACGGTGAGGTCGCGGACGTCGACGGGCAGCGAGGTGGTCCGCGCCGGGGATGGCGTGGTGCTGGTCATGGGGGTGCTCCGGAGGTCGCGGCGCCGGGACGGCGCAGGAGGGCCGGCCCGCGCGCAGCGCGGGTCGACGGGGGCCGGGGGTGTGCGCCGAGCGGGAGGCTCAGCGCAGCGGCATTCGCCGCGGACACGCCGCGGCGGTGCGGCGGCACAGGTCCACGGCGCGACGCGCGACCAGGAGCGGGGTGGTGCCGGGGCAGTACCTCACAGGATCCTCCATCGGTCCTGGCGGTAGCACCCGCACCCGTTGCCGGGGGGTTGCTGCGACGTCGACGAGCCAGGTCTCTCGGTCGCTCTGGATGGCTGGTGAGAGAGTAGCCCCCGCCGTCCCGACTCGCGAAACCGGACGTCCGAGGGCTGGGACGGCCGTCTCGCTCCGGTCAGCGGCGGCCGAGCGCGCCGGGCCGGACCGTCACCGGGAAGGGCCGCTCGAGGCGGACCTCGTCGTCGCCCGCGACGCGCGCGGTCTCGACGTAGCGGCCGTCGACCAGGTCGAGCACGAGCAGCGACGGCTCGGCCGGGTCGACGACCCAGTACGACGCCACGCCGGAGTCCTCGTACAGGCCGCGCTTGAGCAGCAGGTCCTTGCTGCGGGTGCTGGGCGACAGCACCTCCACCGCGAGGAGCAGCGGCCGCTGCACGTCCACCGGTCCGACGTCCTCGCTGCGGACCACGAGCAGGTCCGGCTGGAGGGACCGGACCCGGCTCGGCCGGTAGTCGAGGGGGGCGACGAACACCTCCGTACCCGGCACCTCCGCCTGGCGCAGCACCATCAGCAGGTCGACGACCACGCGCTGGTGGGCGGGCACGGGAGCGGGCGTCACGAGGAGCACCCCGTCCGCGAGCTCGTACTGCAGGCCGTCGTCGGGCAGCCGGTCGAGGTCGTCGACCGTCCAATCCCCCTCACGCGGCATCACGGTCACAGCAGCCATGGTCCTCCCCTCGACGGCCATGTCACCAGCCCGACCCACGACGGACGACGGCGTGCGCCCCCGTCCACAGGCCCGCTGCCCGGCCACGACGACACACGCGACGGCGGGACGGTGCACCGACGGTCGGCGGGAGCTGTCCGGTGTGTCGCCGTGGCCGCAGGCAGGCGACGTCGCGCCGTGACGGACGCGGGCGGCTCAGCCCGTGCGGTCGGCGAGCGCCTCGGCGACCGCGGCGAGGGCGTCGCGGGCCGGCAAGGCGGGCAGCGGCGCGAGGGCCTCGACGGCGCGGGCCGACCAGCGCCGCGCCTCGGTCCGCGCGTCGGCGGTCACGGGGTGCGCGCGCAGCCGGGCGACGACGTCGGCGAGCGCCTCGTCGTCGCCCAGGTCGCCGTCGAGGTCCGCGAGCAGCTCGGCCGACCCGGCGGGGGCGCTGCTGTCGGCGACCGCCCGGCGCAGCAGCAGCACCGGCAGCGTCGGCACGTGCTCGCGCAGGTCGGTGCCGGGCGTCTTGCCGGACTCCGCGCGCTCGGCGGCGAGGTCGAGGACGTCGTCGGCGAGCTGGAACGCGACGCCGACCTGCTCGCCGTACTCCACGAGCACGCGCACCTGCTCGGCGGGCAGCCCGGAGAACATGCCGCCGAAGCGGGCGGACGTCGCGATGAGCGAGCCCGTCTTGTCGCTCAGCACCTGCAGGTAGTGCGCGACCGGGTCCTCGCCGCGGCGCGGGCCGACGGTCTCCCGCATCTCCCCCAGCACGAGCCGCTCGAAGGTCCGCGCCTGGATGCTCACCGCCTCCGGCCCGAGCCCGGCGCCGATGACCGACGCGCGCGCGAAGAGCAGGTCGCCGGTGAGGATGGCGACGGTGTTGCCCCACACCTGCTGGGCGCTCGGCACCCCGCGACGCTCGGTCGCGGAGTCGATGACGTCGTCGTGGTACAGCGTCGCGAGGTGCGTGAGCTCGACGACGACCGCCGCGTCGACGACGAGCGGCCCGGGCGCGCCGAGCTGGGCCGCGAGCAGGCACAGCAGCGGCCGGGTGCGCTTGCCCCCCGCCCGCACGAGGTGGCCGGCGGCGTCGTCGGCGAGCGGGTCCGCGCTGCGGACGGCGTCCCGGACGGCCTCCTCGACCTGCGCCAGCCCGTCGACGACGGTGTCGCGCAGCGCGTCGTCGGTGAGGCCGTAGCGCTCGAGGCGCGCGGCGTGCGCCGCCCGGCCTGCCCCGCCGGGCCCGGGCCCGGCGGCGCTCACCACGCGCTCACCACGACGTCACTGCGGTCACAGGGTCACAGCACGAAGAAGCCGGACTGCTCCGCGAGCCCGAGCAGCGGCGTGGGCAGCACGCCCAGGAGGACCGTGACGGCGGCGGTGACCGCGAGCACGCCGGTGAGGGTCGCGCTCGGCGTGACGACGCGGGCGCTGTCCTCGGTGGCGTCGGCGAAGTACATCGACACGATGATGCGGAGGTAGAACACGACCGCGACCGCGCTGGTGACGACGCCGACGACCGCCAGCAGCCCCGCCCCGCCGCTGATCGCGGCGCCGAAGACGGCGACCTTGCCGACGAACCCGCTCGTGAGGGGGATGCCGGCCAGGGCGAGGAGGAACAGCGAGAAGACCCCGGCGAAGACCGGCGAGCGACGGCCGATGCCCGCCCACGAGGAGATCGTCGTCGCCTCGCCGCCCGCGTCGCGGACGAGCATGAGCGCGGAGAACGCGCCGATCGTCGTGACGCCGTACACCGCGAGGTAGAACAGCGAGCCGCTGACGCCCGTCACGTCGAGCGCGAGCACCCCGGTGAGGATGAAGCCGGCGTGGGCGACCGAGGAGTACGCGAGCACGCGCTTGATGTCCTGCTGGATGACGGCGACCACGGAGCCGAGGACCATCGTCGTGATGGCGACGGCCCACAGCACCGGCTGCCAGTCCCAGCGGTTGTCCGGGAAGGCGACGTACAGCACGCGCAGCAGCGCGCCGAACGCGGCGACCTTGGTCGCCGCG
Organism: Aquipuribacter sp. SD81; assembly: GCF_037153975.1. NCBI lineage: Bacteria > Bacillati > Actinomycetota > Actinomycetes > Micrococcales > Intrasporangiaceae > Aquipuribacter > Aquipuribacter sp. SD81. The sequence goes on along the minus strand of NZ_JBBAYJ010000009.1, from coordinate 67,497 downwards.
GCCATGAACGCCGTCACCGCGGTGGGGGCGCCCTGGTAGGCGTCCGGCGTCCAGGAGTGGAACGGCGCCGAGCCGACCTTGAACAGCAGGCCGATGACGAGCAGGCCGAAGCCGAGCGCGAGCAGGCCGTCCTGGTCGGTGTTCGTGCGGACGGCCTCCGCGATGTCCGGCAGCGCGGTCGAGGCGGCGAAGCCGTACACGAGTGCCGCCCCGAACAGGAAGAACGCGGAGCTGAAGGCACCGAGGAGGAAGTACTTGACGGCCGCCTCCTGGCTGAGCAGGCGGCGCCGGCGCGCGAAGCCGCACAGCAGGTACAGCGGCAGGCTCAGCACCTCCAGCGCGACGAACATCGTGAGCAGGTCGTTCGCGGCCGGGAACACCAGCATGCCCAGCACGACGAAGAGCAGCAGCGGGAAGACCTCGGTCTGCTCCAGGCCCGCGCGGCGCGCGGCGGCCTCGCCCGGCGAGCCGGGCACCGACGACGCCTGCGAGGCGAAGCCGGACTCGTCGTCGACCCGGTCGCCGAACAGCAGGACCGCGACGACGGCGAGCACGAGCACCGTGCCCATGAGGAAGCGCGTCACCCCGTCGACCGCGATGGACCCGCTCGCGGTGACGACGTCACCGGAGTCCCACGTGAGGATGAGCGCCGCGAGCGCCACGAGCAGGCCGAGCACCGACAGCACGACCTGCGGCACGCGGCGGTGCCCGCGGGGCAGCGCGGCCTCGAGGACGACGCTGAGCACGGCGACGGCGGCGACCACCCACATCGGCGACAGGGCCGCCCAGTCGATGTCGGGCGGGGCGATGCCGCCGGTGGCGGCGCCCGCCGGCACCCAGACGGTCGGTGCGAGCGCGCTCACTGGTCGGCCCCCTCGGCCTCGAACAGGGGTGCGGGGTCGGTCATGCCGGTCTGCTCCATGGTCCGCTCGACGGCGGGGGTGAGGATGTCGAGGACGGGCTTCGGGTAGAAGCCGAGCCCGATGATGACGGCCAGCAGCGGCGCGACGACGAACGCCTCACGGGCGCGCATGTCGCGGCGCGGGTCGGCCGCCACCTCCTCCAGCGCGGGGACCGTGGGCCCGGTCATCATGCGCTGGTAGGTCCACAGGATGTACAGCGCCGCGAGGATGATGCCGAAGGTCGCGACCACACCGGCCCACGGGTGGCGCTGGAACGTCCCCACGAGCACGAGGAACTCCGACACGAAGCTCGACAGGCCCGGCAGCGCGAGGCTCGACATGCCCGCGACGAGGAAGGAGCCCGCGAGCAGCGGCATGACCCGCTGCCCGCCGCCCCAGTCGGCGATGAGGCTCGAGCCCCGGCGGGTGGCGAGCATGCCCGCGACGAGGAACAGCGCGGCCGTGGAGAAGCCGTGGTTCACCTGGTACAGCGCCGCCCCGGACTGCGCGGTCGAGGTGAAGGCGAAGATGCCGAGCACGATGAAGCCGAAGTGGCTGATGGACGTCCACGCGATGAGGCGCATGACGTCGCGCTGGGCCATGGCGACGAACGCGCCGTAGAGGATCGACACGAGCGCGAGCACGATGACGACCGGCGCCGCCCACGCCGCGGCCTCGGGGAACAGCGGCAGCAGGATCGTGAGCATGCCGAAGGTGCCGACCTTGTCGAGCACGCCGACCAGCAGCACCGCGGCGCCCGGCGGCGCCTGCGCCGCGGCGTCGGGCAGCCACGTGTGCACCGGCCACAGCGGCGCCTTGACCGCGAGCGCGACGAACAGGGAGAGGAACAGCCAGCGGCCGACCTCGGTCGACACCGGCAGCGCCTCGAGGTTCGCGAGCAGGAAGCCGTCGGTGCCGCCGGGGCCGAGCACGTAGATCGCGATGACGCCGACGAGCATGACGAGCCCGCCCGCCAGCGAGTACAGCAGGAATGTCGTCGCGGCCTCGCGGCGGCGCGGTCCGCCGTAGCGCCCGATGAGGAAGTACATCGGGATGAGCATGACCTCGAAGAGCACGTAGAACAGGAAGAGGTCGCGCGCGGAGAAGACCCCGATGACGAGGGCCTCGAGCGCGAGGACGAGCGCGAAGAACGACCCGTCGGCCCGGCCCGCGGCCGCGTGCCCGAGCGAGCGCCACGACGCGAGGACGCAGACCGGCACGAGGACCGCGGTGAGCGCGACCATCGACAGCGCGATGCCGTCGACGCCGAGCGCGTAGGAGACGCCGAGCTGCGGGATCCAGGCGACCTGCTCGGAGAACTGGTACTCCCCGCCGGCGGCCACGTCGAAGGCGAGGGACATCGCGACGACCAGGCCGAGCGTGGCGAGGGAGAACGCGAGGGCGACGGCCTTGGCGGCGTCGGCGCGGCCGCGGGGCAGCACGGCGACGACGACCGCCCCGACGAGGGGGAGGACGAGGGCTGCGGTCAGCCAGGGGAACACGGCCGTCCTCTCAGAGCTGGAAGAGCACGAGGGCGGCGACCAGCAGGCCGACACCGACGAACATGGACAGGGCGTAGGAGCGGACGAAGCCCGTCTGCAGGCGCGACAGGCCGCGGCCGCTGCCGCTGACGGTCCGCCCGACACCGCGCACGGCGCCGCCCACGACGTCGTCGTCGAGCTGGCCCATGCCGCGCACGAACGCCTGGCCCGTCGTGACGAAGGCGATGTCGTTGACGTCGTCCTGGTAGAGGTCGGCGCGCGCGGCCCGGGTGAGGGCCGAGCCGCGGGGCGCCGTCACGGGCACGTCGCGACGCAGGTACATGAGGAAGGCGATCGCGACCCCGATCGCCACCACGCCGATGGTGAGCGCGGTGACGATGTCGAGGTCGAGGACCGGCTCCAGCTCGGCGGGCGCGGTGAAGACCGGCTCCAGCCACGTCTCCAGGGCGTGCGTGAAGTACAGGATGCCGCCGAGGAACACCGAGCCCAGCGCCAGGACGACCATGGGGACCGTCATGAGGGCCGGCGACTCGTGCGGGTGCGGCGCGGGGGCGTCGGTGCCGTCGTGCCAGCGCCGCCTGCCGTGGAAGGTCATGAAGTACAGCCGCGACATGTAGAACGCGGTGATGCCGGCCCCGACGAGCGTGATGGTGCCGAAGACCCAGGGTCGCCACCCCTCGCCCTCGAAGGCGGCGTGGATGATCTCGTCCTTGGACCAGAAGCCGGACAGGCCGGGGAAGCCGATGATGGCCAGCCAGCCCGCGGCGAAGGTCAGCCACGTCACCTTCATGACCGAGCGCAGCCCGCCGAAACGGCGCATGTCGGTCTCGTCGTTCATGCCGTGCATGACCGAGCCCGCGCCGAGGAACATGCCGGCCTTGAAGAACCCGTGCGTGAGCAGGTGGAAGATCGCGAACACGTAGCCGATCGGGCCGAGGCCGGCGGCGAGCATCATGTAGCCGATCTGCGACATGGTCGAGGCGGCGAGGGCCTTCTTGATGTCGTCCTTCGCGCTGCCGACGACCGCGCCGTACAGCAGCGTGATCGCGCCGACCACCGCGACGGCGAGCGCCGCGGCGGGCGCGCCCTCGAAGATGGGACCGGAGCGCACGACGAGGTAGACGCCGGCGGTGACCATGGTCGCGGCGTGGATGAGCGCCGAGACCGGCGTGGGACCGGCCATCGCGTCGCCGAGCCACGACTGCAGCGGGAACTGCGCCGACTTGCCGCACGCGGCCAGCAGCAGGAGCAGGCCGATGGCGGTGAGCCAGCCCTCGCTCGCGCCGGCGGCACCGCCGAGCACGTCGGTGTAGGACACCGACCCGAAGGACACGAACATGGCCATGATCGCCAGCGACAGGCCGAGGTCGCCGACGCGGTTGACGACGAACGCCTTCTTCGCGGCGACGGCGTACTCCAGCCGCGAGTTCCAGAACCCGATGAGCAGGTACGAGGCGAGGCCGACGCCCTCCCAGCCGACGTACAGCAGCAGGTAGCTGTCCGCGAGGACGAGCAGGAGCATCGCCGCGACGAAGAGGTTGAGGTAGGCGAAGAAGCGCCGACGCCCCGCGTCGTGCTCCATGTACGCCACCGAGTACAGGTGGATGAGCGTGCCGACGAACGTGATGAGCAGGACGAACGACAGGCTCAGCGGGTCGACGAGCAGGCCGGCGTCGACCTGGAAGTCGCCCGCGGGCACCCACGAGAAGCCCGCGACGGAGCGCGCCCGCTCCTCCGCGCCGTGGCCGAGGACCGAGAAGAACACGACCGCGCCGACGACGAAGGCCGAGGCGGAGGCGAGCACACCGAGCCAGTGGCCCCAGCGGTCGGCGGCGCGGCCGGCGAGCAGCAGCACGCCCGCGCTGACCAGCGGGATGACGACGAGCAGCCACGCGAGCGGCTCGGCACCGGTCGCGGGCACGGCGGTGAGCCCCTGCGTCGGGACAGGCGACAGCAGCACAGCCGTCCTCTCAGTACTTCAGCAGGTTCGCGTCGTCGACCGACGCGGACCGGCGGGTTCGGAAGATGGCCATGATGATCGCGAGGCCGACGACGACCTCCGCGGCGGCCACGAGCATGACGAACAGCGCGATGGTCTGGCCCTCGAGCTGCCCGTGCATGCGCGCGAAGGCGACGAAGGCGAGGTTCGCGGCGTTGAGCATGAGCTCGACGCCCATGAACACGACGATGGCGTTGCGTCGCAGCAGCACGGTGGCGCCACCGATCGCGAAGAGGACCACCGAGAGGTAGACCCAGTACGTCAGGTCCATGCCTCACGCCCTCCTGGTCGTGGCCGAGTCCGACGTGCCGTCGGAGGAGTCCGCGGTCGAGGCGTCCTCGCCGAGCGGGCCGTCCCCGTGGCGCGGACGGTCCGGGTCGACCGGGTGCCCGCCGACGCGCGCGCCGCCCGTGCGGCTGCCGCGCCCGTCCGGGTCGACGTCCTCGACGATCGCGGGAACGTCGTCGACGAGCGTCGTCGTCGACAGGTTCTGCCCGCGGGCGGTGAGGACGCGCGAGACCGACAGCTCGCTGGGGGTGCCATCGGGCAGCAGCGCCGGGGTGTCGACGGCGTTGTGCCGGGCGAAGGTGCCGGGCGGGGGCAGCGGGGTGATGCGCTGCCCGCGGCGCAGCCGGGTCTCGGAGATCGACCGCTGCGTGGGCCGCTCCCCCGTCCGCTCCCGGTGCGCGAGCACCATCGCGCCGATCGAGGCGATGACGAGCAGTCCCGCCGTCAGCTCGAAGGCCCACACGTAGCGGCTGAAGATGAGCGCGGCGATGCCGGTGATGTTGCCGGCGGCGTTGACCTCGGTGAGGCCGACCGGCTCGGGCCAGGCGGTCCGTCCGAGCGCGACGAGCAGGAGCAGCGTGAAGCCGCCGGCGGCGAGGGCCGCGGCGAGGCGCTGGCCCTTGAGGGTCTCCACGAGGGAGTCGGAGGAGTCGACGCCCACGAGCATGAGCACGAAGAGGAACAGCATCATGACGGCGCCGGTGTAGACGAAGACCTGCACGACGCCGAGGAACGGCGCCTCGAGGCCGACGTACACCCCGCCCAGGCTCACCATGACGACGGCCATCGACAGCGCCGCGTGCACCGCCTTGCGGGCGAACAGCAGCCCGAGCGCGGCGAGGACCATGAGCGGGCCGAGGGTCCAGAACAGGAACCCGTCGCCGACCGAGGCGCCCACCTCGGCGCCGGCCGCGCTGAGGGCGACGCCGCTCACGCGCGGACCCCGGGCTCGTCGTGCTCCGTGCCGCCGGGCTGCGCCTCGGCGGCCCGGCGCTCGTCGACCCAGCGGCGCTGCGCCTCGGTCGGGCCCGTGACCTCGTTGCGGTAGTAGTCCTTCTCCGTCGTCCCGTCGACCATCGGGTGGGGCGCGGGGAGCATGCCCTCGCGCAGCGGCGCGAGCAGCTGGTCCTTGGTGAAGATCGTCGCCTCGCGGGTGTGGTCGGCGAGCTCGTACTCGTTGGTCATCGTGAGCGCGCGCGTCGGGCACGCCTCGATGCACAGCCCGCAGAAGATGCAGCGCAGGTAGTTGATCTGGTAGACGCGGCCGTAGCGCTCACCGGGGCTGAACCGCTCCTCCTCGGTGTTCTGCGCGCCCTCGACGTAGATCGCGTCGGCGGGGCACGCCCACGCGCACAGCTCGCAGCCGATGCACTTCTCCAGCCCGTCCGCCCAGCGGTTGAGCTGGTGCCGCCCGTGGTAGCGCGGCGCGGTCGGGGCGGGACCCTTCTTGCGCGGGCCCTCCGGGTACTCCTCGCTCAGCACCTTGCGGAACATGGTCGAGAAGGTGACGCCGAAGCCGGCGACGGGTGCGAAGGCCTTGCCGAGGCGGGAGCTCCTCGGCCGCCCGGAGCGGTCCTCGTCGGTGCCCGCGGTGGAGCCGTCGATGGAGCGGACGTCGCCGCCACCCACCCCGCCGGTCCGCTCGACCGTCCGCCCCGCCGTGGGGTCGGCGGCCGAACGGGCCTCGGGGTCGGGGTTGCTGCTGGGCGTCTCGGGCCGGTCAGCCACGGGGCTCCTCCGGGTCGGTGGTGTCGGTGCGGGCGCCGACCGCGGTCCGCTCGAGCGAGCCGCGCGAGCGGGCGACGGTCTGGCCGGGCAGCGGCGGCACGGGGAAGCCGTCCGCGAAGGGGTCGACCTCCGCTGGCTCCTCCCGCGTCTCCTCCACGGCGCGTGCGCTGAGCAGGAAGGTGATGCCGACGACGAGGACGCCGAGCACGAGCACGCCGACGAGCACCTGCTGCTGGCTGGCGAAGCCGTACACCTGCAGGCCGCGGACGATGCCGAGCAGCACGACCCAGGCGAAGGCGGCCTCGATGAGGACCTTCCAGCCGAGGTTCATGAACTGGTCGTAGCGCAGGCGCGGGAGGGCGCCGCGGAGCCAGAAGAACCCGAACACGATGACCCACATCTTGATCGTGAACCACAGCACGGGCCAGAAGCCGGTGTTGAACCAGCTCGTGCCGAGCTCGGCGCCGAACCAGCCGTTGCCGATGAAGGGCACCTCATAGGCCGGGATCGGCCCGATGCCGCCCAGCGTGAGCGGGGCCAGCGGCCACGGCGCGAGCCAGCCGCCGAGGAACAGCGTGACGGCGAGCGCGGAGACCGTGAACATCGCGACGTACTCGGCGAGGAAGAACAGGGCGAACTTCAGCGAGGAGTACTCGGTGTGGAAGCCGCCGACCAGCTCGCCCTCGCCCTCGGGCAGGTCGAACGGCGCGCGGTTGGTCTCGCCGACGATCGCGACGAGGAAGAACACGAAGCTGGGGAACAGCGGCAGGAACAGCCACAGGCCCTCCTGCTGCTCGACGATCCGCGACGTCGACATCGAGCCCGTGTAGATGAACACCCCGACGAGGGCGAGACCCATGATCAGCTCGTAGCTGATGACCTGCGCCGTCGAGCGCAGCCCGCCGAGCAGCGGGTACGTCGACCCCGACGCCCACCCGGCGAGGATGAGGCCGTAGACGCCGACGCTCGCCGCCGCGAGCACGAACAGCACCGAGACGGGCACGTCGGTCACCTGCAGCGGCGTCGTGACGCCGAACAGGGTCACCTCGGGCCCGAGCGGGATGACGGCGAAGGCGAGGAACGCCGGCGCCGCGGAGATCGCCGGGGCGAGGACGTAGGTGATCTTGTCCGCGCCCGCGGGGACGATGTCCTCCTTGAGCGCGAGCTTGACGCCGTCGGCCAGGGACTGCAGCAGGCCGAAGGGACCGTGCCGGTTCGGCCCGGGCCGCTGCTGCATGCGGCCGAGGATCCGGCGCTCGGCCCAGATGGCGACGAGGACGTTGACGACGAGGAACGCGAAGACGAGGACCGCCTTGATGAGGGCGATCCACCACGTGTCGTTGCTGAAGTCGGCGGCGGGGCCCTCGAGTCCGCCGAGGGCCGGGAGCGCGACGGGGAGGCTCACGCCTGGACTCCTGTTCCGAGCTGGTCCGGTCCGGCGGCAATTCCTACCAGGTCACCGGCCCCCAATCCCAGCCGCGTCCGCACCTCGCTGCCGCGCGAGCGCGTCGGCAGCCACACGACGCCGTCGACCACGGTGCGGTCGACGACCACGGGCAGGGTGAGCGAGCCGGCCGCGCCCGTGACGGTGACCGAGGCCCCGGCCCGCAGGCCGTGCACGTCGGCGGTGGTGGGCGACACCCGCGCGTGCGCGCGGTGGGCGGTGCCGGCGAGGTACGCCTCGCCGTCCTGCAGGCGGCCGGCGTCCAGCAGCAGGTGCCACGTGGCGAGGACGGCCTGGCCCTGCACGGGCGGGGTGACCTCGCCGGGGGCGACGGTCGGGGTGCTCGCCCGGTCGCCGTCCCACGCGCCGACGCCCGCGAGCTCGTCGCGCAGCTGCAGCGCCTTGGCGGCGCCGAGCTCCACGCCGAGGGCCCGGGCCAGCTCGTCGAGGACGCCGTGGTCGGCGACCGCGTCGGTCGGCAGGACGGCCTCGAACGGCCGCAGCCGCCCCTCCCAGTCCAGGAACGACCCGGCCTTCTCCGCGACGGGAGCGACGGGAAGCACGACGTCGGCGTGCTCGGTGACGCTGCTGCGCCGGACCTCGAGGCTGACGACGAACGAGGCCCCTGTCAGCGCCGCGCGTGCGGCGGCGGGGTCGGGCAGGTCGTCGACGTCGACGCCGCCGACGAGCAGGCCCGCGCCCGCGGCGGCCGCCGCGAGGATGCCGGTGGTGTCGCGCCCGGGCGCGGCGGGCAGCCGCGGCACGCCCCAGGCGGCGGCGAGGTCGACGAGGGCGTCGGGCGACAGCGGCCGCCCGCCCGGCAGGGTCGTGGGCAGCGCACCGGCCTCGACGGCCCCGCGCTCGCCCGCGCGCCGCGGCACCCACGCGAGGCGGGCGCCGGTCGCGTCGGCGGCGGCCGCCGCGGCGCTCAGCGCCCCGGGGACCGTCGCCAGGCGCTCGCCGACGAGCAGGATCGCGCCGTCCAGGCGCAGCGCGGTCGCGACCGGGCCGGCGTCGGTGGCCCGGGTCGCGGCCTGCAGCACCTGCGCCTCGGCCCCGGGAGCGGTCGGCACGAGCACGCCGGACAGCTTCTCGACCCCGCGGCTGCGGAACGGCGCGACCGAGGTGACGGTGAGCCCGCCGGCGCGCACGGCCTTGCGCAGGCGCAGGAAGACGATCGGCGACTCCTCCTCGGGCTCGAACCCGACGAGGACCACCGCGCGGGCGCGCTCGAGGTCGGCGTACGTGACGCCGATGCCGGTCCCGGCCACGCGGGAGGCGAGGAAGGCCTCCTCCTCCGCGGAGTGCGGGCGGGCGCGCAGGTCGACGTCGTTGCTGCCGAGCACGACCCGGGCGAACTTCGCGTAGGCGTACGCGTCCTCGACGGTCGCGCGGCCGCCGACGAGCGTGCCGACCCCCGAGCCGTCGCGGGCGGCGGCGAGACCGCGGGCGGCGACGTCGAGCGCGTCGGGCCACGACGTCTCGACGAGCTCGCCGGTGGTCTCGTCGCGTACGAGCGGCACCTCGAGGCGGTCGGGCAGCGAGGCGTACGTGAACGCCCAGCGGCCCTTGTCGCAGTTCCACTCCTCGTTGACCGCAGGGTCCTCCCCCGCGAGCCGGCGCAGCACGACGCCGCGGCGGTGGTCGGCGCGCACGGCGCAGCCGGAGCTGCAGTGCTCGCACACCGTCGGGTTGGACACGAGGTCGAACGGGCGGGCGCGGAAGCGGTAGGCCGCGCCGGTGAGCGCGCCCACGGGGCAGATCTGGATCGTGTTGCCGGAGAAGTACGACGCGAACGGCGCACCGGCCTCGTCGAGCTCGGCGGCGCCCTCGGTGAGGCGCTCGCCCGCGAAGCCGAGCACCTGGGTGTCGAAGGTGCCGATCTGCTGGTTGGCGCCGCGCTTCTGCAGGTCGATGAAGGTGTCGCCCGCGATCTCCTTGCTGAAGCGCGTGCAGCGCTGGCACAGGATGCAGCGCTCGCGGTCGAGCAGGACCTGCGTGGAGATCTTGATGGGCTTGGGGAACGTGCGCTTGACGTCGACGAAGCGCGACGTGCCGCGGCCGTTGCTCATCGCCTGGTTCTGCAGCGGGCACTCGCCGCCCTTGTCGCAGATCGGGCAGTCGAGCGGGTGGTTGACGAGCAGCAGCTCCATGACGCCGTGCTGCGCCCGGCCCGCGACCTCGGAGGTGTTCTGGGTCTCCACGACCATGCCGGGCGCGACCGTCATCGTGCAGCTGGCCTGCGGCTTCGGCATCTTGCGGACGTTGCCCTCGCGGTCGGGCATCGAGACCTCGACGAGGCACTGCCGGCACGCCCCCGCGGGCTCCAGCAGCGGGTGGTCGCAGAAGCGCGGGATCGCGATGCCCAGCTCCTCCGCGACGCGGATGAGCAGCGCGCCCTTGGGCGCCTGCACCTCGATGCCGTCGATGGTGAGGGTCACCAGGTCCTCGGCGGGGGCGTCGGGCGCGACCGCGCCCGCGCGGGCGACGCTCGTGTCGTGACCGGTGGAGAGGCTCATGCCATACCTGCGGGTTCTGCGTGGGTGACGGTGGGCACGCGGTCGGCGTCGGAGAAGACGCTCGTCCGCTCGTAGGGGAACAGCTCCCACGCCGGCGTACGGGTGCCGGCGACGAACTCCTCGCGGAAGTACTTGATGGCGCTCGTGATGGGGCTCGTGGCGCCGTCGCCGAGCGCACAGAAGGACCGGCCGAGGATGTTGTCGCACGTGTCGAGGAGGGTCTGGACGTCCTCCTCGGTGCCCTTGCCGGCCTCGATGCGCCGCAGCACCTGCACGAGCCAGTACGTGCCCTCGCGGCACGGCGTGCACTTGCCGCACGACTCGTGGGCGTAGAACTCCGTCCAGCGCAGCACGGCCCGCACGACCGACGTCGTGTCGTCGAACATCTGCAGCGCGCGCGTGCCGAGCATGGACCCGGCCGACATCGTCGACTCGAAGTCGAGCGGCACGTCGAGGTGCTCGTCGGTGAACAGCGGCGTGGAGGACCCGCCCGGGGTCCAGAACTTCAGCTTCCGCGGCTCGCCCTTCTCGTCCAGGCGCATGCCGCCGGCGAGGTCGAGCAGCTCGCGCATCGTGATGCCGAGCGGGGCCTCGTACTGGCCGGGGTGACGCACGTGCCCGGACACGCTGAAGAGCCCGTAGCCCGTCGACTTCTCGGTGCCGAGCCCGGCGAACCAGTCGGCGCCGTTCAGCACGATCGAGGGGACGCTCGCGATCGACTCGACGTTGTTGACGACGGTCGGGCGCGCGTACAGCCCGGCGACGGCCGGGAACGGGGGCTTGAGCCGGGGCTGGCCCCGCCGGCCCTCGAGGGAGTCCAGCAGCGCCGTCTCCTCCCCGCAGATGTAGGCGCCCGCACCGGCGTGCACGACGATGTCGAGGTCGAAGCCGCTGCCGAGCACGTCGGTGCCGACGAAGCCCTCGGCGCGGGCCTCCTCGACCGCCTGCAGCAGGCGGCGGTACACGTGGAGCTCCTCGCCGCGCAGGTAGATGAACGCGCGGTTCGCGCCGATCGCGTAGCTGGAGATGACGACGCCCTCGACGAGGACGTGCGGGTTGGCGAGCATGAGCGGGGTGTCCTTGCACGTGCCCGGCTCGGACTCGTCGGCGTTCACCACGAGGTAGCGCGGCTTGCCGTCGTCCGGCGGCAGGAAGCCCCACTTCATCCCGGTGGGGAAGCCCGCTCCCCCGCGCCCGCGCAGGCCCGACTTCTTGACGGCCTCGACGAGGTCGCCCGGGGCGAGCGCGAGCGCGGAGCGCAGCGCCTCGTAGCCTCGGTTGGCGCGGTACGTCTCCATCGTCCAGCTGCGGTCGGCGTCCCAGAACGCCGACAGCACCGGGGTGAGGGTATCGGTCACGTCAGGCCCCCTTCTCCTCGTCGCCGGTCGCGCCGGCGGAGCGGTCCGGCTCCGGCGCGCGCCAGCCCTTCTCGCGCGCGAGCCGCAGCCCGCGCAGCGTGGCCGGGCCCGCGCTGGGGCCCTCGTCGGCGCGGCCGTCGGGGAACCCGGCGAGCACGCGCGACATCGGCTTGAACTCCACGACCTCGTCGGCCCCGCGGGTGGGACGGACCTTCTCCCCGCGGCGGAGCCGGTCGACGAGCTCGCACGCCGACCGCGGCGTCTGCTCGTCGAAGAACTCCCAGTTGACCATCACGACGGGCGCGTAGTCGCACGCCGCGTTGCACTCGACGCGCTCGAGCGTGACGACGCCGTCGTCCGTCGTCTCGTCGTGGCCGACGTCGAGGTGGTTGCTCACCGCGGCGAAGATCTCGTCCCCGCCCATGACGGCGCACAGGGTGTTCGTGCACACCCCGACGGTGTACCGGCCGTTGGGGTGGCGCTTGTACTGCGTGTAGAAGGTCGCGACCGCGCTGACCTCGGCGTTGGAGAGCCCCAGCGTCTCGGCGCAGAACGCGATGCCGTCGGGGCTCACGAAGCCGTCGACCGACTGCACGAGGTGCAGCAGCGGCAGCAGGGCGGAGCGCTCCTGCGGGTAGCGGGCGACGACGGCGGCGGCGTCGGTGCGCAGCTGCTCGAGCGTGGCGGTGTCGTAGGCCATCAGCGGTCGACGCCTCCCATGACGGGGTCGAGGGCGGCCACGGACGCGACGACGTCGGCGACCTGGGCGCCCTCGCACATCACGGAGACACCCTGCAGGTTGGTGAAGGACGGGTCACGGAAGTGGGCCCGGTACGGCTTCGTGCCGCCGTCGGAGACCACGTGCACGCCGAGCTCCCCGCGCGGGGACTCCACCGCGGTGTAGACCTGGCCGGCCGGCACCCGGAAGCCCTCGGTGACGAGCTTGAAGTGGTGGATGAGCGCCTCCATCGAGGTGCCCATGATCGTGCGGATGTGGTCGAGGGAGTTGCCGAGCCCGTCGCCGCCGAGCGCGAGCTGCGACGGCCACTTGATCTTCGGGTCGTCGACCATGACGGGGCCGGGGCCGAGCTCGGACAGCCGGTGCATGCACTGCTCGACGATCTTGACCGACTCGTACATCTCGTCGAGGCGGATGCGCAGGCGCGAGTAGTTGTCGGCCTCGGTCCGGGTGACGACGTCGAAGTCGTAGTTCTCGTAGCCGCAGTACGGCTCGTCCTTGCGCAGGTCGGCGGGCAGGCCCGTCGAGCGCAGGACGGGTCCGGTGATGCCGAGCGCGATGCAGCCGGCGAGGTTGAGGTAGCCGGTGCCGACCAGGCGCGGGCGCAGCGTGGGGTTCTGCGCGCTCAGCAGCTCGAGCTCCTTGATGCCCTTGCGGATGCTCGGCACGAACTCCCGGATGCTGTCGAGCGCGCCGGGCGGGATGTCCTGCGCGACGCCGCCGGGGCGCACGAACGCGTGGTTCATGCGCAGCCCGGTGATCTCCTCGAGGATGTCGAGCGCCTTGTCCCGCTCGCGGAACCCGTCGGTCATCATCGTCGTGGAGCCGAGCTCCATGCCGCCGGTCGCGAGCGCGACGGCGTGCGAGCCGATGCGGTTGAGCTCCATCGTCATGACGCGCAGCACGCTCGCCCGCTCGGGCACCTGCTCGGTGATGCCGAGCAGCTTCTCGACGCCGAGGCAGTACGCCGTCTCGTTGAAGATCGGCGACAGGTAGTCCATGCGCGTGCAGAAGGTGACGCCCTGGGTCCAGGAGCGCACCTCCATGTTCTTCTCGATGCCGGTGTGGAGGTAGCCGATGCCGGCGCGGGCCTCGGTGACGGTCTCGCCCTCGACCTCGAGGATGAGCCGGAGCACGCCGTGGGTGGACGGGTGCTGCGGACCCATGTTGACGACGATGCGCTCCTCGCCCAGGCGCGCGGTGTCGACGACGTCGTCCCAGTCGCCGCCGCCCACGGTGACGACCGAGCCCTCGAGCACGTCGGGGTCGGTCGCGCCGTAGGGGTCGTCCGCGCCGGCCGCCCGGCCCTGCTGCTCGCGTGCGGTGTTCGTCTCGGTGCTCACGTGTAGAGCCTCCGCTCGTCCGGCGGCGGCACGGTGGCGCCCTTGTACTCCACCGGGATGCCGCCGAGGGGGTAGTCCTTGCGCTGCGGGTGGCCCGGCCAGTCGTCGGGCATGTGGATCCGGGTGAGGGCGGGGTGGCCCTCGAACACGATGCCGAAGAAGTCCCACGTCTCGCGCTCGTGCCAGTCGTGCGTGGGGTACACCGCGACGGTCGACGGGACCCGCGGGTCGCCGTCGGGCACCGACACCTCCAGGCGCACGCGGCGCCGGTGCGTCATCGACTTGAGGTGGTAGACGGCGTGCAGCTCGCGCCCCGTGTCCTCCGGGTAGTGCACGCCCGACACGCCCAGGCTCAGCTCGAAGCGGAGGTCGGGCTCGTCGCGCAGGCGGCGGCACACCTCGACGAGGTGCTCACGACGCACGTGCAGCGTGATCTCGCCGTGCTCGACGACGACCTTCTCGACCGCGCCGCCCGGGCCGTCGAACCCGAGGCCCGCGTCGGCCAGGGAGTCGGTCAGGTGGTCGGCGAGCTCGTCGAACCAGCCGCCGTAGGGCCGCTGCGCCGGCAGCGCCACCATCGAGGTGGTGACGAGCCCGGAGTAGCCGGAGGTGTCGCCGGGCCCCCACACGCCGAACATGCCGTGGCGCGTGGTGACCGGCGTCGAGGAGGCGACCTCGGGCGCGGTCGCGAGGTCGCGCGCCACGACGGCCGGGTCGGCGTCGCCTGCCGTGCTCGTGCCGCCGGTGCCGCCGCCGGTGGTCGCCCCGGTGGGCCGCGTCGTCGGCCCGGTCGGACCGGCGCCCTCGGGGTCGGGGCCCGGGTCGTCGGCCGCCTCGGTGGCCTCCTCGACCGCGGGGTCGGTCGACAGCTTGGTCGCCGGGTCGAGCGCCTCGTCCTCGACCTCCTCGGTCGTGACGTCGTCGGCGCCGGAGGGGTTGGTGCCGCCCGCGGGCGCACCGTCGGGGCCCTGCGCCGCCGCCTCGTCGCCCTCGCCGGGGGTGCCGGTCGTGTCCTCGGGCGTGCCGTCGTCCTCGCGGGGGCTCACCGCAGCAGGCCCTTCATCTCGATGGTCGGGGTGGCGGCGAGCGCGCGCTCCTCGGCCTCGGCGTCCGCCTTGACGCGGTGGGCGCCCATCTTCTCGCCCTTGATCTGCTCGTGGAGCTTGAGGATCGCGTCGAGCAGCATCTCGGGGCGCGGCGGGCAGCCGGGCAGGTACACGTCGACCGGCACGATGTGGTCGACGCCCTGGACGATCGCGTAGTTGTTGAACATGCCGCCGGAGGAGGCGCAGACACCCATCGCGATGACCCACTTGGGGTTGGGCATCTGGTCGTAGACCTGGCGCACGACCGGGGCCATCTTCTGGCTGACCCGGCCGGCGACGATCATGAGGTCGGCCTGGCGCGGCGAGGCGCTGAAGCGCTCCATGCCGAAGCGCGCGATGTCGTACTTCGGCCCGCCCACGGCCATCATCTCGATGGCGCAGCAGGCGAGGCCGAACGTCGCCGGCCACACGGAGGCCTTTCGGACGAGGCCGACGAGCTGCTCCACCTGCCCCAGGAGGATCCCTGCGGGGAGCTTCTCCTCGATTCCCATTGTGCGCTCCTGTCGGAGAGTCGGTTCGTGCCGTGCTGTGCTGTGCTGTGCCGTGGTCGAGCGGTCAGCGGGTGGTGCGGCCGGCCGTCAGTCCCACTCGAGCCCGCCGCGGCGCCACACGTAGGCGTACGCGATGAGGATCGCGCCGACGAAGAGCAGCACCTGGACGAGGGCGAACAGGCCGAGCTGGTTGAAGGCGATGGCCCACGGGACGAGGAACACCGTCTCGATGTCGAACACGATGAAGAGCATCGCGATCAGGTAGAACTTCACGGGCACCTTGCCGCCGCCCACGGCCTGCGGCGAGGGCTCGATCCCGCACTCGTAGGCCTCGAGCTTCGCGCGGTTGTAGCGCGCCGGCCCCGTGAGCGAGGTGGCGATGACCGAGAACGCGGCGAAGCCGGCTCCGATCGCCAGCATGATCACCAGCGGGAGGTAGGGGCTCACAGGACTGCTCCTCGTCGGGGCCCGCCCGCGGCGGGGCGGGTCTGCACTCGCAGGGTCGGCGTCATCCTAGGGGCGGGCGCAGCCGCGCCGGGACGCGGGTGCAGGCCGTCTACCTGCACGTTTAGGTCATCCACGGCTGACGAAATGCAACCGTGACCCGGCTCCCGTGCGCCCCTCACGCGATCCTCGAGGCGACCGGCGACAGCCGCTCCATGGTCTGGATGACCCGGTCGACGCCGTCGCCGCCGCGGTCCTCGTAGAGGTTGGCGAGGAGCTTGAGCACGAACTGCATGAGGAGGGGGCGCGGCAGGCCGTAGCGCGTCGCCGTCCGCATGACCCACGGGTTGCCGATGATCTTCACGAAGACCCGGCCGAGGGCGTAGTAGTCGCCCATCTCCGCCTCGACCGCCTTCGGGTAGGCGCGCAGCGCGCGCTCGCGCTGCAGGCCCGGCGCCGCCATCGCCTCCGCGACGACGCCCGCCGCGATGCGGCTGGAGGCCATCGCGTAGGCGATGCCCTCGCCGTTGAACGGGTTGACCATGCCGCCGGCGTCGCCGACGAGCAGCAGCCCCCGGCTGTAGTGCGGGGTGCGGTTGAAGCCCATCGGCAGGGCGGCGCCGCGGACGGGGCCGACCTGGTTCTCCGGCGTGAAGCCCCAGTCCGCCGGCATGGTGGCGACCCAGCGGTGCAGCAGCTCCTTGTAGTCGACGTTGCCGAAGGCGCTGGAGCTGCTGAGGATGCCGAGCCCGACGTTGCTCGTGCCGTCACCGACGCCGAACACCCAGCCGTAGCCGGGCAGCAGGGTGCTCTGCCCGGGCGGGCCGTCCCACAGCTCCAGCCACGACTCGAGGAAGTCGTCGTCGGTGCGGGGGCTCGTGAAGTACGTGCGGACGGCGACGCCGAGCGGACGGTCCTCGCGCTTGGCGATGCCCATGGCGAGGCTGAGCCGGCTGGAGTTGCCGTCCGCCGCGACCACGAGGCCGGCCCGCAGCGTCCCGGTCTCGCCCGTGCGCCGCCCGCGCTCGTCGTGACGCGCCCACTCGACGCCCGTGATGGTCCCGGTGGCGTCGAGGACCGGCGCAGTCGCGCTCGTGCGCTCCAGCAGCCGGGCCCCGTCGCGCTCGGCGGTGCGCGCCAGCACCTCGTCGAGGTCGGCCCGGGGCCGGACGAGGCCGTACGACGGCACGCCGGTGAGCTCTGGCCACTCGAGCTCCAGGCGCTGGCCGCCGCCGATGATCCGCAGGCCCTTGTTGCGGATCCAGCCGTCCTCCTCGCGGTGGGGGACGCCGAGGGCGACGAGCTCCTTCACCCCGCGCGGGGTGAGGCCGTCGCCGCACACCTTCTCGCGCGGGAAGGACGTCTTCTCCAGCAGCACGACGTCGAGGCCGGCGCGCGCGAGGTACGCCGCGACGGTCGAGCCCGCGGGGCCCGCCCCGACGACGACGACGTCCGCCTCGGCGGGGACTCCTCCGGGCTCGCTGCTCACGCTGGCCACCTCCACGGGGCTGGGCTCGAGGCTTTGTGCACGGCTTCACAAGCCGAAGGCACCAGCGTACGTCGCCGCACCGACGGTCGCCGCCCCGCTCCCCCGCACCTACGCGTCCTGCCCTCCTCGACCCTGCTCCTCGGGACGCAGCTGGTCGGCGTGGCCACGGTGCCGTCCCGGTCGGCGCACCGGCACGTTGGGGTGCGTGTCCGCCCACGCACCGCGCGCGCACGCCTGCGAGCACCACGCCCGTGGCCGCGAGGAGGTGAAGTCGGCCCCGCACCGGGCGCACACCTGTGCCTCGACCACGGCGGCTCAGCCCGGCCGGACGGCGGAGTGCAGCGCGACGATGCCGCCGCTCGCGTCCTGCCACGTCACCCGGTCCCAGCCGGCGGCCCGGAGCCGCTCGGCGAGCGCCGCCTGGTCCGGCCACGCCTGGATGGACTCCGCGAGGTAGTCGTAGGCCTCGGGGTTGGACGAGGCCCGCCGCGCGACCGCGGGCAGGACGCTCAGCAGGTACCGGTCGTACACGTGCCGGAACGGCGACCACGTGGGGTGGGAGAACTCGCACACCACGAGCCGCCCGCCGGGCCGGGTGACACGGAGCAGCTCGCGCAGGCCCGCGTCGGGGTCCACGACGTTGCGCAGCCCGAAGGAGATCGTGACGGCGTCGAACGTCGCGTCGGCGAAGGGCAGGCGCGTCGCGTCGCCGGCGAGGAACGGCAGGTCGGGGCGGCGGCGGCGGCCGACGTGGAGCATGCCGAGGGAGAAGTCGCACGCCACGGCCCGGGCCCCGAGGTCGGCGAAGGGCTCCGTCGAGGTGCCGGTCCCGGCCGCCAGGTCGAGCACGCGGTCGCCGCGGCGCAGGTCGAGGGCGCGCGTGACGAGGCGGCGCCACCGCCGGTCCGAGCCGAGGGACAGCAGCGTGTTCGTGAGGTCGTACCGCTCCGCGACGCCGTCGAACATCGACGAGACGTCGACCGGGCGCTTGTCGAGGTCCGCACGCTGCACCACCCGTCCAGCGTAGGTGCGGTGCGCGGGGCCCCCGGGGGCGGACCTACCCTGGGAGCACCATGTCCGCCCCCCTGCCGACCCCGCAGCACCCGCCGTCGGCGTCCCGGCGGCTCGTGTCCCGCACCGTCGAGGTCGACGACCCCGGACCGCTGCTGTCGCTGCTGCCCGACCCGGCGCGGGTCGGCGAGCCGCTCGCGTGGGTGCGCCGCGGCGAGGGTCTCGTCGGGTGGGGCGAGGCGGCCCGGCTCGAGACGCGCGGGCCCGACCGCTTCGGCGAGGCCGAGCGCCGCTGGCGCGGCCTGCTCGCCGGCGCCGTCGTCCGGGACGAGGTCCGCGGCCGCGGGACGGGACCGGTCGCGTTCGGGTCCTTCGCCTTCGCCGGCACCTCCGCCGAGGCGAGCGTGCTCGTCGTGCCCGAGACGGTCGTCGGGCACCGGGACGGCCGGTGGTGGGTCACCCGCACGACGGTCGCGCCTGCCGGCGCGACGGCCGTCGACGCCGTGCTGCCCGGTCCGCACCGCACCCCGCGCCCGCAGGCGGAGCCCCCCGCACCCACGGGCGTGTCCTTCGCCGACGGGTCGGTGACGAGCACCGCGTGGGAGCTGCTGGTCGCCGAGGCGGTCCGGCGCATCGCCGACGGCGCGCTGGACAAGGTCGTCCTCGCGCGCGACCTGCTGGCCCGGGCCGAGGCGCCGCTGGACGTCCGGGCGGTGCTCGGCCGCCTCGCGGGCGCCTACCCGGCCACGTGGACGTTCCACGTCGCCGGGCTGGTCGGCGCGACCCCCGAGGTGCTGGTCCGCACGCAGGTCGGGCTCGTCGCGTCGAGGGTGCTCGCCGGGACCATCCGCCGCAGCGGCGACGACGAGCACGACCTCGCGCTCGCCGCGTCGCTCGCGCGCTCCAGCAAGGACCTCGGCGAGCACGAGTACGCCGTCCGCAGCGTCGTGGAGGCGCTCGCGCCGTTCTGCGCCGGCACCAACGTGCCGGAGTCGCCGTACGTGCTGCACCTGGCCAACGTCATGCACCTCGCGACGGACGTGACGGGGGTGCTGCGCGACGGCGCCTCGAGCCTCCGCCTCGCGGCGGCCCTGCACCCCTCCGCGGCGGTGTGCGGCACCCCGACCGAGGCGGCGGCCGACCTCATCACGGAGCTGGAGGGCATGGACCGGGGTCGCTACGCGGGGCCGGTGGGCTGGCTCGACGCCTCCGGCGACGGCGAGTGGGGCATCGCCCTGCGGTGCGGGCGCGTCGCCGAGGACGCCCACGAGGTCCGGCTCTTCGCCGGCTGCGGCATCGTCGAGGGGTCGGACCCGGCGGCCGAGCTCGCCGAGTCGACGGCGAAGCTCGTCCCCATGCGCGACGCGCTCGGCGGCTGAGGCCTCACGCGCTGCGGGCGACCGCCAGCGGCGCGGACGACGGCACGGACGACGGCACGGCCTCGGTCGTGATGCGGCCCCGCCCCGACCGCTTCGCGCGGTACATGGCGGCGTCGGCGCGCTCGAGCAGGCCGCGCGCGTCCTCACCCGGGCCGGAGAGCGTGAGGCCGCCGCTGACCCCGACGTCGAGGGCCTCCCCGCCCACGACCAGCGGCTCCGCCATGACCTCCAGCAGCCGGTCGGCCACGGCCAGACCGGCCTCGACGGACGCCAGGCCCGGGCAGCACACGACGAACTCGTCGCCACCGAGCCGCGCCACGGTGTCGAGCGGACGCACCGAGGCCAGGAGCCGCTGCGCGACGAGCACGAGCAGCTCGTCGCCGGTCGCGTGCCCGTGGGTGTCGTTGACCGCCTTGAAGCGGTCGAGGTCGAGGAACAGGAGGCCGACGGCCGTGCCGTCGCGCCCCGACGCGGCGAGCTGCTGGTCGAGCCGGTCCAGCAGCAGGGTCCGGTTCGGCAGGCCCGTCAGGTCGTCGTGGAGGGCGAGCAGCGTGAGCCGCCGCTCGACGTCGACGCGGTCGGTGGCGTCGAGCATCTGCACCGTCAGGCGCGCGCCGTGCACGTCGTGGCCCGCCTCGCCGACCAGGTCGGGGCCCACGAGCAGCTGCACCCACCGCGGTGCCCCGTCCGGCAGCACGACCTCGGCGGTGCCCTGCCAGGACGGGTCGCGGCCCTCGGCGACCGACACCAGCCCGGCCGTCACCTCCGCGGCGTGCGACGGCTCGAGCAGCGTCAGCCAGTCCGCGCCGAGGAGGTCGGCGACCGGCCGCCGCAGCAGCACGGCCGTCGCGGGGTTGGCGCTGCCGATGACCGCGGTGCGCCCGTCGGGACGCAGCCGCACCGACAGGTGGCCCGCGAGCGCGGTGTCGAGGCTGCGCCGCACGCGCGCCTCGCTCGCCCGGACGGCGCCGAGCAGGTCGTCGCGCTCGTGGCGGCTCACGGCGATGCTGACGGCCACGCACGCGAGCACCGCGAGGAAGCCCTGCGCGAGCACGACCCGGGTGGCGGGGTCGGTGCCGGACGCGGCGAAGGGGCCGTAGCCGGCGACGGTCAGCCAGACCGTGAGCACCCCGGTGAGGACGAGGTGGGCGCTGGTGAGGAAGCGCCCGAGCCGCAGCGCGGCCCACAGCGTGAGGGGCACGACGGAGTAGGCGATGTTGAGGCCGTCGCCGACGACGAAGGCGAGGCCGTAGCCGCCGAGGGTGGCGAGGAGCAGCAGCAGCGCCTCCCGGCGGCGCGCGGGCACCAGCTCGTCGCGCGAGGGGGGCCAGGTCCGTGCGACCGCGAGCACGAGGACGGTGCCGACGGCGTTGCGGACGAGGACGAGCAGGGCGCCGGTCGTCGTCCCGACGTAGTCCGGCGCCCCGGCCACCACGACCGCGCCGGCCGCCGCGGCCGCGAACGACGCCGCCACGATCGCCCCGCCGACCGCCGCGGAGTCCAGGCGCCGCCGGCGGGCGCCGAACGCCGCCAGCAGCGTCGCACCGACCGCGGCGTGCACGAGGTTGGCGGCGACGAACCAGCCGGTGTCGGCGAGCGGCACGCCCGTCGCGTCGTGGACCGCGAACGTCGCCGCGCCCATGAGCACGCCGTCGCGCACGCCGGTGCGCACGTCCGGCACCGCGGCCGCCCACAGGACCGCGACGCCGGCCGCCGGCCACACGAGGGCCAGCCCGCCGAGCCCGTCGGTCGCGGTGAGGCGCCCCAGCAGCGCCGCGATCGTGAACGCGACGAGGAGCAGGAGGGAGCGGCGCACCTACGGGTCATCGGCACGGACCGGTCACCGTCGTCTAGCCCGGACGGGTGGACCCCTGGTCCAGCATGCGGGACGGACGGCACCCGACGGTGGACAGCCGGCGCCTGCGGCGCCACAGTGGTGGCGCCCATCCAGAGCGGCCGAGAGACCTGGCTCGTCGACGCCGCAGCAACCCCCCGGAACCTCGGGTGAGGGTGCTCCCGCCAGGCCGATGGAGGTCCACCTCGTGACACGTCCCCGTCCTCTCCTCGTGCGCCGCCGCGTCGTCGACCTGCTCCGGACGGCCTCGGGCCGCTGTCGGCCCTCGCGCGCCTGAGCGCCGTCGCGACCGCCCCCACCCACCCCGGTCGAGCCGTCGGGCCGACCGCCCTCACCTGAGGAGAACCACGTGACCACCCCCACCTGGGGTGGACCCGCCGTGGACCTGCGCCGCGCCTTCCGCTCCGACGCCTCGAGCGTCTGGGCGGTCACCACCGCGCACGCGGGCCTGCCCGTCGGGTTCACCGCCGTGTCCGTCGCCAGCGTCTCGCTGGCCCCGCCCCTGCTGTCGTTCAACGTCGCCCGGACGTCGTCGAGCCTGCACGCGCTCGTGCAGTCCGGCCGCTTCGCCGTCCACCTGCTCGCCGCCGACCAGGAGGACCTCGCCCGGCGCTTCGCCGCCGACGCCGCGCTCCGCTTCGGACCCGGCACCGCCTGGCGCTGGGCGGAGGACGGACTGCCGCACCTCGACGGGGTCGTCACCCGCGTCGCGGGCGCCGTCCTGCGGCTCGTCGAGGCCGGTGACTCGCTGCTCGTCCTCGGCGAGGTCCACGGCGTCGACGGCCTCGTCGACGGCGCGGACCGGGCCCCGGAGCCGCTCGTGCACCACGACCGCACGTACACCCGCCCCGCCGTCCTCTCAGGAGCCGTCGCATGAGCACACCCCAGCCCACCCACCCCGCTCCGCTGCGCTTCGCGTACTGGGTGCCCAACGTCTCCGGCGGCCTCGTCGTCTCGACGCTGCCCCAGCGCACCGACCACACCCCGCGGTACAACGTCGACACGGCCCGGGCCGCCGAGGCCGCCGGGTTCGACTACGCGCTCACCCAGGTGCGCTACGCGGCGAGCTACGGCGCCGACGAGCAGCACGAGTCGACGTCGTTCTCCCTCGCGCTGCTGCTCGCCACCGAGCGCCTCAAGGTCATCGCCGCGGTCCACCCCTACTTCTGGCAGCCGACGGTGCTCGCGAAGTGGGCGGCGACCGCGCAGTCCCTCACCGGCGGCCGCCTCGCGCTCAACGTCGTCTCCGGCTGGTTCAAGGACGAGGCCGTGTCGCTGGGCGCTACGTGGCTGGAGCACGGTGAGCGCTACCGGCAGTCGGAGGAGTTCATCGACGTGCTGCGCGGCGCGTGGACCACCGACGACTTCACCTACCGCGGGGACTTCTTCCGCACGCGCGGCCTCACGTTCCGCCCCCAGCCGGACGTGCTGCCCGAGATCTTCCAGGGCGGCAACTCCACCGACGCCCGGCACATGGCCGGCCGGGTGAGCGACTGGTACTTCATGAACGGCAGCACGCCCGAGGGCGTCGCGGAGCAGGTCGCGCAGGTCGGCGGCTACGCCGCGGCCGCCGGGCGGCGCGTGCGCTTCGGGCTCAACGGCTTCGCCGTCGTCCGCGACAGCGCGGCCGCCGCCCGGCAGGTGGTGGAGGACGTCGTCGCGCACGCCGACGTCGAGAAGGTCGAGGGCTTCCGCGAGGCCGTCCGGCAGGCCGGGCGCTCCAGCGCGGACGGCACGGGCATGTGGTCCGACAGCACGTTCCGCGACCTCGTGCAGTACAACGACGGCTTCCGCACCGGCCTCGTCGGGACGCCCGAGCAGGTCGCGCGCCGGGCGCTGGCGTACAAGCTCGTGGGGGTCGACCTGCTCCTGCTCGGCTTCCTCCACGTGCGCGAGGAGGTCGAGGCCTTCGGCCGGGAAGTGATCCCCCTCGTCCGCGAGCTCGAGGCGGAGGCGGCGGGCGTCGCCGACCCGGTCGCGCACCTCGACCTGTCCGAGGAGCTCGCGGGCGTCCTCGCCCCGACGGGCTGAGGACCGTCCGGTCCCCGGCCGGCGCGGCGCCTCAGCGCCGCGCCGGCTCCACGACCCGGGCGATGCTAGTCGCCTCGCGCTGCGGGCTGCCCAGGTACACGGACAACGCGTAGTCCTCGCCCCAGCGCTCGCCGGCGGCCCAGCCCGCGACGTCGACGCCGCCCTCGAGGACCTGCGCGTAGGCCCGGGCCCCCAGCCGGTTCCACAGCGGCCAGTCGCCCGGGTGCGCGGCCGACGGCTCGCCGGAGGGCCAGCCGACCTCGCCCAGCAGCCCGCGCACGTCCTGCTCCCCGCACCACGCGAGGAAGCCGCCGAGCTCGGCGTCGACCTTGGCCGCGAGGGAGTCCCAGCCGTCACGGCGGGCCCGGGCGTCGTCGTCGGCGTACGTCGCGGGGTACGTGCCGCGGTGGGAGTTGTCGACGTCGAAGTAGTAGTGCGCCTCGGGGCCGCTGCGGTCGAGGGGGTCCTCGATCCACCACCGCGGGTGGGTGGTCGGCCACGACGCGGCCGAGGACCACCGCTCCCCCGCGACCCACACCCACGCGCGCGAGCCGGCCGACCGCACCGCGTCGAGCGCGGCCTGGGCGGCCCGCTCCCAGCCCCTCGCCCCGTCCGGCATGTCGTGCGGCTCGTTCATGAGGCCGAGCTCGACCCGCTCGTCGGTGCCGAGGGCACCGGCGAGCCCGCCCCACAGGTCGGCGAACGCCGCGTGGGGCACCTGCGGCGAGCCGACGGGCTGCTCGCGGAAGCGGCCGTAGTTGTGGACGTCGAGCACGCACGCCATGCCCCGCGACGTGCAGCGGAGCACCGCCGCCTGCAGCTCCGCGACGTACGCCGCGTCCAGCGCCCCGCCGAGGTCCGGCTGCACCGACTCCCAGAGGAAGGGCAGCCGCACGAGGTCGTAGCCGCGGTCGGCGAGGAGCGCGAACGTCGTGTCGGGGTCGACGCGCCCGCCGACCTCGAACTCCGCGCCCGCGACGTTGAGCCCCACCCGTCCGTCCCGGCCGGCCCCGCACCCCGCCGTCAGCGCCGCGACGCCGACGACCGGCACCGCCGCGAGCGCCGCCGCCCCGCGCAGGAGCGAGCGGCGCGGCAACGAGCCGGGCCGGCCGGCCTCAGCGCTCGCCGGGGACACCACGCGAGCGCCCGGCGCCCGACGCCACCGCACCGGAGGCGACGGGGTCCGGGGCGACCCCGTCCGGCACGACCGGCACGGTCCGCGGCGCACGGCCGCGGTACACGACGCGGGACACGAACAGGAACCGCAGGACGAAGGCGACGGCGATGGTCACCGCCTGGGCGAGGACCGGGTGCAGGGCCGTGAACGAGACGAGGGCGACGAGGACCGGCAGCCGCAGGGCCGTCTCCACGTTGTTGAAGGCGAGGAACTGCAGCGCCCGGGACCACCACGGGTGCACGCCGTCGCGCAGGTCGCGGAACACGAACCGCTCCGACAGCAGGAAGTTGTGCAGGATGCTCACCTCCGCCGCCACCACGGCCGCCACCACGTACGGCGTGGCGAGCGCCACGAGGCCCCACATGACGGCGAGGTTGACGAGCGCGCCGAGGGCGCCGACGAGCGCGAACCGGCTCATGCGCCCCATGCGCAGGCTCGCGAGCTGGTGGAGGAAGTGCAGCCCGTTGCGCCACGAGGCCTTGCTCTCCCCGTCGTGGCGGGTGCCGAAGGCGAAGGGCAGCTCGAGCACCCGCAGGTCGTGACGGGCGAGGACCTCGAGCAGGATCTTGAACCCGCGCGGGCGCAGCCGGTCGAGGTCGACCGCGTCCCGCCGCAGGCAGAAGAAGCCCGTCATGGGGTCGGTGCACACCCGGCCGACGCGGGTGGGGAAGCAGGCCCGCGCCAGCAGCGTGCTCACCCCGGAGACGCTGCGCCGCCACGAGCCGGCGAGGCCGCCCGCGTCGCCGTCGCCGGTGTAGCGGCTGGCGACGACGAGGTCGGCGTCCTCGGCCGCGCGCCGCAGCGTGGGGACGAGCTCCGGCGGGTGCTGCAGGTCGCCGTCCATGACGACGACGAAGTCGGCCCGGCTGTCGCGCAGCCCGGCGGTGACGGCCCCGGCGAGCCCGCCGACCCGCTCCCCGGCAGGACGGTGCAGCAGCCGCACCCGCAGCGGGTGGCCCTGCCGGGCCACCTCGCGGACCCGGTCGGGGGTGTCGTCGGTGGAGTCGTCGACGAAGAGCACCTCGGCCGTCCCGGGGCGCTCGACGGCGGCGGAGAGGCGTCGGACGAGGGCCTCGACGTTGCCCCCCTCGTTGTACGTGGGGACCAGGACGGTCAGGTCGGGGGCGGGTGCGCTCACGGGGCGTCCTCCAGCACGTCGGTGACGACGTCGGTCGTGGTGCCGTAGCGGTCGGCGAGCTGGGCCGGGGTGTAGTCGGCCGACTCGGCCCGGATGGCGTCGACCTGGCCGTTCGTCAGGCCGGCGAAGGGGCTGGGGGCGGCGAGCCGCAGCTCGAGGGCACGCCGCTCGAGCGCGAGCTCCTGCCGCACCCGGGAGGCCTCGCGGGCCTCACGGTCGGCGATCTCGGCCTGCGTGAGGACGTCGCGCAGCTCGACGCGGCGCACGCCCTGCCCGCCGGCCCACACGACCTCGCTGTTGTCGTAGGCCTCCTTCACCACCGGGGCCATGTCGCCCATGGAGTCCCGGGACCACACGAGGTAGTCGATGCTCTCGTACGTCGGCACGACCTCCTCGGCGACCGCGGGGTCGGAGTCGACCTTGTAGAACCACACGACGTCCTCGCGGTCGCGGCCGGCGTCGACGAGGTCGTTCCAGAACGTGTTGTCGACGACGACGACCGCGTCGGCCGGCACCTCCGCCTCGACGGCCTCGAGGGCGCGGGCGTGGACGGCGTTGGCGTCGGCGGCGTACGCCACCCGGTACCGCTCGCGCGCGTCGCTCACCGGCTGCCACGCGACGAGCGCGACGGTGACGACGAGCAGGTACGACGGGACGAGCGCCCACCCCTGCCGGCCGGTCCGCAGGCGCTGCCACAGGACGTCGACGAGGCCGACGAGCACGAGCGCGCAGAAGGGCAGCACCGCGATCACGTACATGGCGGGCAGGTAGCCGCCCGGGCGCAGCGCGACGACGGTCGCGATGAGGACGGCGAGCGCCGCGGGCCGCAGGCGGCGCACGAGCAGGGCCGGCAGCGCGAGCACGATGCCGAGCAGCAGCAGGTACGGGTCCTGGTCGAGCCAGCCCATGACCGTCCCGTAGGCGCCCCCGTCCGCCCCCGAGGGGTCGAGGATCGAGCCGGAGCCCTCCCGCGAGGACAGCTGGAACTCCACGGCCGCCCACACCGACACCCGCTCGCTGCTCGGCAGGAGCTCGCTGCGGATGGCGGCGTACGTGAGGTAGAGCGCCCCGGTGAGCGCCGTCAGCACCGACAGCCCGACCACGGCGAAGCGCCGCGTGCGGGGGTAGGACGCCTGCCAGACCGCCAGGAGGAGGGCGGGGGCCAGGACGAGGACGGTCTCCTTGGTGAGCACCGCCACGCCGAAGGCGAGCCCGGCGAGCATGTGCAGCCCGAGGTGCCGGCGCCGGTTGAGCGCGAGGACGAAGGCCCCGAGCAGCCACGGCATCGCGACGTTGTCGAGGAGGACCTGCCGGCCCCAGAACAGCGTGAGCGGGTTGAGCGCCCACACGAGGGCGGTCGTGAGCGCCCAGCCGCGCGACATGCCGACCCGGCGCGCGAGCAGCAGGAGCAGCAGCGTGGAGACGACGACGTAGCCGACCATGACGGCCCGCCCGGCGAGCAGGGCGGGTCCGCCGTCCAGCAGCAGGTCCGGCAGCCACGTGAGCCCGGCCAGCTGCAGCCAGCCGACGGGCGGGTGGTCGTACCAGTACGTGTAGGGCGCGAGCGTGCCGAGCTCCTGCAGGGCCCACGCCTGGGAGAAGTACGTGCCCTCGTCGTCGGAGAAGCGGGGCCAGCCGGCGAGGTTGACCGAGTGGGCCAGCCCGACGACCGCCAGCGCGAGCGCGACGACGACACGGACCGCACCGGGCCCGGCCTCCGACAGCCACGTGCGGCCGGCGCGGGCGTGACGGGCGGCCCCGGCGGCGCGGACGGCCGGTCCCGGCCTGCGCCCGCGGCGCGGGAACGGGTCGGCGGGCAGCAGCGGCGCGGTCGGCGCCGGGGCCCGCTCCAGGGTGGGGGCGCTCACGCGGCCACCTCCACCCGGTCGCGGGCCGTGCCGTCGTCGACGGCGTGCGGCGTGAGGTGGGACCCGACGTGCGCGGTCTTCTCCCACGCGAAGTCGCCCGTCACGTACTTGACGAGGGCGCGCAGCACCGCGACCCCGAGCAGCACCTGGTAGAAGGGCATCGAGACCACGAGGCGGACGTAGTCGCGCCACCGGACGCCCAGCGCCATCTCCTCGTCCCACTCGCGCAGGATGAGGACCTCGAAGGCGAGCATCGCGAGCGTCGGCACGAGCGGGAGCAGCGTGACGAGCACGACGAGCGGCGGCACCTCGACGAGGAAGGCCGTGAGGACGGCGAGCGGCAGGACGATGCCGGCGAAGGCGACCGCGTGCTGCTGCACGAGCGTCCACCACGCGTGCAGGCGCCGCGAGCGGGTCGGCAGCTGCTTCCACTCGCCCTTCGCGAGCACCTGCATGAAGCCGAGCGCCCAGCGGGTGCGCTGCTTGACCAGCTGCGGGATGCGCTCCGGGGTCTCCTCGCGCGTGACGAGCGTGGGGTCGTAGGCGACCTCGATCCGGCGGCCGCGGGTGGACAGCCGCACCCCGAGGTCGCAGTCCTCCGCGAGGCACTCACCGTCCCAGCCGCCGACCTCGAGCAGGAGCTCGCGGCGGACGAAGACGGTGTTGCCGCCGAGGGGGATGAAGCCGGACAGCGCGTGCCCGTGCAGCCGGCTGCGGAACCAGATCCGGTACTCCATGCAGTTGCGCAGGCTGAACCACGAGTCGCGGTAGTTCATGAGGTGGACGGCGCCCTGCACGACGTCCGCGTGGCGCTCGGTGAGGACGCGGTCGACGTTGAGGAGCAGGTCGGGCGCGGCGAGCGACTCGGCGTCGAAGATGCCGACGACCTCGTTGCGGCACATGAGCAGCGCGTCGTTCAGCTGCTTCGGCTTGTTCTTGGTCCCGACGGGGTCGTGGTTCACCGAGACGCGGACCCGGTCGTCGCCCGCGGCGAGCCGGTGCGCGGTCTCGACCGTCGCGTCGTCGTCGTGCCCCACGGAGATGATGACCTCGACGTGCGGGTGCGACTGGGCGAGCAGCGCGTCGAGCGTCGCGCGCATGACGGGCTCCTCCTCCTCGCGGCACGGCATGACCAGCGAGAAGGAGTGCCGGACCACCGGTCGCCGGGCGGGCGGGTCCGACGTGAGGTCGAGGTAGGAGTCCTGGGCCGCGGGGTAGCGGGCGCGGTCGTCGTGCCCGGGCAGCCACCACGCGTGCATCTGCCACCACAGCGTGGTGACGGCGACGGCGGTGAGGGCGAGCGCGACGAGGACGAGCAGGGTCGAGACGATCAAGGGGTCGCTCCGTGCGGGATCAGCAGTGGTGATCTCGACGTCGAGGGACACACCTGGGGGTGGGCGTTCGGTCGGGCAGCGTGCCGGCGGGGCAGGTGAGTCGCCGGACGTGCAGGCCGCGCTCCACCCTGGGGGACCCCGTCCCGGGATGGCAACTCGGCGTCACGGGGTACTACCCCCTGCTCCTCGACCCTAACCCGGGGTGACGGATCCGGGGTCCTACCCGGCCGCCGCCGCGCGCTGCAGCCTCGCCCGCACCTGCTCTCCCCAGGGTGTCGGCCGCGTGCCCGCCCAGTCCTGCACGAGCACGTGGGCGTCGCCGGGCCACAGGTTCCACGTCCACGCCGTCCAGCCGGCACCGGCGCCGTCGAGGAGGTCGAGCGTGCGCTCGGAGAAGCCCGTGGGCGACGGCGGGCAGCCGAGGCAGGCCTGGTCGGGCCCGACCTCAGTCGCCATGAGCGGGTACCGGGCGGCGACGGGCGCGACCTCCGCGGCGAAGCACTCCGCGG
This sequence comes from Aquipuribacter sp. SD81, assembly GCF_037153975.1. Classification (NCBI taxonomy): domain Bacteria; kingdom Bacillati; phylum Actinomycetota; class Actinomycetes; order Micrococcales; family Intrasporangiaceae; genus Aquipuribacter; species Aquipuribacter sp. SD81. Next base: position 37,843 of record NZ_JBBAYJ010000009.1, on the reverse strand, counting down.
TGCGGCACGCGTTGAAGTCGTACGCGTGCCAGGCCGCCCCGAGGTTGGCGGCCGGGTCGTGCGGGCGGTGCGCGAGCCAGCCGTCGAGCCGGTTGCTCCACTGCACGCCGCCGACGAGCACGAGCTGGCGCGCCCCGGTGGAGCGCACGGCGTCGAGGAGCTCCTGCACCCCGGCCGCCTGGTACGGGGCGCCCGTGGCGTGGTCGGTCGTGCGGGCGCACGTGCCGCCGTCGCGCCAGCAGCGCCACGCCTCGGCGCTCGTGCTGCCACCGTCGGGGTGCGGCTCGTTGACGAGCTCGAACACGACGGACGGGTTGTCGCGGAAGTGGGAGGCGACCGACGCCCAGAAGGCCGGGGAGTGGTCGCGGTTCGGCATGGGGTTGTTGTCGGTGCGTCGGGTGCCGGGGGCGTGCCAGTGCAGGTCGAGCACCGCGACCATGCCCCGGGCGTTGACGGCGGCCACCTGCGCGGTGACGGCGGCGCGGTACTCGCTGCCGCGCCGGGAGGCGGGGATGCCGGAGTCGACGTCGAGCCAGCAGTGCTCGTTGAGCGGCACGCGAACGGCGGTCGCCCCCCACGCCCGCGCCCCGGCGAGCGGGACGCTGCTCGGGCGCTCCGGGTCCGGACCGTCGAAGAACCCCCACCCCTGGGCGCAGGCGTACTCGGTGCCGGCGGTGCTGACCCCGAGCAGGCGGACGGTGCGGCCGGTCTCGTCGACCACGCGGCTGCCGACGGCCCGAAGGCCGCGCGGGGCGCCCGTGGTGGGCGCCGTGGTGGGCGCCGTGGTGGGCGCCGTGGTGGGCGCCGTGGTGGGCGCCGCGGTGGGCGCCTGCTGGCGCACCTCGTCGACGTGGACGACGACGGCGCCCGTCGCCGCATCGGAGTCGACCTGGACGGCCACGGCGCGCATGCCCGCCGCGAGCGCGTCCGGGACGGTGAACGTCACGGGGACCCACGTCCCGGCGGTCAGGCGGACCTTCGGTCCGGCGACGTAGCGCCAGGCCGGGTCCTGGACCTCCAGCCGTGCGCGCCACGCGCCGGGGGCGCCGGCCGGCAGGAGCACGCGGGCCGTGAGGGTGGCCCCGCCTGCGCGGACGTCCCGCAGGGCGCCCCGCCCGTCGTCGGCCCGCAGCCCGCCCCAGCCGCCCGTGAACGTGCGCCCGAGCCGCAGCGACCCCGTGCCGGCGGCCGCGACCGTCGCGCTGTGGGCGGCGCCGTCGCCGGACCAGCCCTCCCGACCCGTCTCGAAACCGTGGGCGACGGTCCCGGTGGGCGTGGTCGCGGCGGTGGCCGGCAGCGTGCCGAGGAGCAGGCTGAGCACGAGCGGGGCCAGGACGAGCAGCAGGGCGACCGGCAGCTCGCGGCCGGCCCGGACGTTGGGGTCGCAGGTGCGGGGGGTGGACGGGGCGGGACGGTGCAGGCGCGACATCTCGGACCATTCGTCGAGGACGGGACGCCCTGGTCCTCGGCGCGCGCCGCGTCCCGCTGCAGGACGCAGCCGGGTGACGCGCCCGTTCCCCCACCCGGGTGGTGCCGTCCGGCGGTCCCGGTCGCGCGGTCCCTCAGCCGCAGCGCAGGAGCACCGCCCCGGCCGCCGGCAGCGCGACCTGCACGACCCGCGAGCCCGCCTCGACCGACGCGCCGGACGAGGCCCACAGCACGTCGGGCTCGCCGAGCAGCGACACCGGCAGGTCGACGGTGCTCGCGTCGCGTGCGACGACGACCGCGACGCGCTCCTCGGGCGTCTCGCGCAGCCACGCCATGTCGTCCTCGCCCGCGCACAGCCAGCGCAGCCCCCCGCGTCGCAGCGTCTCGCTGCCGTGCCGCAGCCGCAGCAGCTCGCGGTAGGCGCGGTGCAGGGGCGTCCCGAAGCGGCTGGCGTCCGACCACGGCATCGGCGTGCGGGCGTGCTCGCCGTCCTCGCCGGTGAGGCCGAGCTCGTCGCCCGCGAAGACCATCGGCACGCCGGGGTAGCCGACGAGGACCGCGAGCGCGGCGACGAGAGCCTCGTCCGAGCCGACGACGCTGCGGGCGCGCGGGGTGTCGTGGGAGCCGAGCATGTTGACGTTCTGCAGCGTCTGCTGCCACGGCACGGCGGCGGCGAACAGCCGCATCGCGGCGACCACGTCCCGGGTCGGCTTGCGGGGCACGCGCACCGGCATGCCGAGGAAGCCGAAGCGGCTGCCGGGCTCGGCGAGCCACTCCCACACCGGCCGGGTGAACGCCGCGTAGTTCATGACGGCGTCCCAGCCGCCGGCGCCCGTCGTCACGTCGTCGGAGGTGTCGTGGAAGTGCTCCGCCAGCAGGAACGACCCCGGCTTGACGGCGTCCATGGTCCGCCGCACGAGGCGCGCGACGTCGTGGTTGTGGTCGTCGTCCCGGTTGCGTCCCGTCATGTTGGCGACGTCGATGCGCCAGCCGTCGAGGCCGTCGGGCCCCTCGAGCCAGCGCGCGGCAACGCTCGTCGGCCCCTCGACGATGCGCCGCCGCAGCGCCTCGGAGCGGTAGTTGAGCTTGGGCAGCGACGGGATGCCGAACCACGCCTCGTAGCGGTCCGGGTGGGCGTGGAAGTAGTAGTAGCCGGCCTCCTCGCAGTCCGGGTCGGCCTGCGCGGCCAGGAACCAGTCGTGCGTGTCGCCGGTGTGGTTGGTCGTGAGGTCGCCCATGACCCGGATGCCGGCGGCGTGCGCGGCCGCGACGAGCGTCGACAGCGCGGGGTCGCCGCCGAGCAGCGGGTCGACCTCGTCGAAGGACGACGCGTTGTAGCGGTGGTTGCTCTCGGCCGGGAAGAACGGGGTCAGGTACAGCACGTCGACGCCGAGGTCGAGGAGGTGGTCGAGGTGCTGCTCGATGCCGGCGAGGTCGCCGCCGTACAGCTGGCGGGGCGTGTCCGGTCCGGTGTGCTCGACCGGGGTGGTGTCCCAGTCCGCGGCGACGGCCCAGTCCGGCAGCGGCCCGTGGTCGGCGCCGGAGCGCGCGAAGCGGTCGGGGAACACCTGGTACATGACGCCGTCGACGGCCCAGTCGGGCGCGGTCGGGTACGTGCTCACCACGAAGTCCGACGCGTCGGTGACGTCGTGGCCGTGCACGCCGGCCGCGTTCACCCACCGGTAGCCGGTGCCCGTGGCCCGCGGGCCGGTCGGCTCGTCCTCCAGCAGCCACCGGTAGCGCGCGAGCCGGTTGTGGACCGTGATGCGGGCGCTGAACCACACGTCGTGGTCGTCGGTGCGGACCACGCGGGCGCCCACGTAGGCCGGCTCGCCGTCGTGCACCTGGCGCACGTGGACCGATCGCACCGGCGAGGTGCGGGTGCCGCCGTGCGGCACGCGGAGCAGCACGTCGACCTCGTCGCCGAGCGCCGCGGCCGCGAGCCGCGGCCCGTGGACCGGTGAGCCGTCGTGGTGCGGCTCGGACCACAGCACGCTCACTTGACCGACCCGGCCGTCAGCCCGGAGACGACGTACTTCTGCAGCCACAGGAACAGCAGCACCGCGGGGATGGCGCCGAGCAGCGAGCCGGCGGCGAAGAAGCCCCACTGCGCGTTCAGCTGGCTCGAGACGAGCTGGTAGAGGCCGACGGCGAGGGTCTGGTCGCGCGGGGCGGTGAGGATGATGCTCGCGACGAGGAACTCGTTGAGCGTCGTGATGAACGCGAGCAGCACGACGACGGCCAGCACGGGCGCGGACAGCGGCAGGATCATGCCGAAGAACACGCGCGCGTGGCTCGCGCCGTCGACCTTCATCGCCTCGTCGAGCTCCTTGGGCACGGTGTCGAAGAAGCCCTTGATGAGGAACGTCGAGACGCCGAGCGCGCCGCCCATGTACACGAGCACGAGCCCGAGGGTCGAGCCGAGCCCGAGGGCGGGGAACAGCTGCCCGATCTCGAAGACGAGCAGGAAGATCGCGACCGCCGCGAGGATCTGCGGGAACATCTGGATGAGGAGCAGGCCGAGCAGGCCGATGCGGCGCCCGGCGAAGCGGAACCGGCTGAAGGCGTACGCGGCGAGGCACGCGACGAAGACCTGCAGCACGGCGGTCGCGACCGCGACGAACATCGTGTTGAGGAACCAGCTGGGGAACGGGTACACGGGCGTGTTGAACAGCGCGACGTAGTTCTCGGTGCTGAGCTCGCTGAACAGGTCGTTGCTCGCCGTCAGCGTGCCGACGGGGTTGAACGACGCGCTGATGACGAAGACGATCGGGAAGAGCGCGAAGACGAGCACGGCGAGGGCGACGAGGTGCCGCCAGCCGGTGTCGGTGAACCACTTGGTCATGTCCTCGCTCCTCAGTTGATGTCCTCGAGGGCGCGGGTCTGCCGGAAGCTGACGGCGGAGATCCCCGCGACGACGAAGAAGATGAGCACGCTCAAGGCGGTGGCGAAGCCCCACTGCTGGCCGCCACCGCTCTCGAAGCCGAGCGTGTAGACGACGTGGATGAGCAGGTCGGTGGAGCCGAGGCTGATGGGCGCCTCGGGGATGTTCGGCCCGCCGCCGGTGACGAAGTAGATGAGCGTGAAGTTGTTGAAGTTGAAGGCGAAGCTCGCGATGAGCAGCGGTGCGACGCTCACCATGAGCAGCGGCAGCGTGATGCTGCGGAAGATGCGGAAGGCACCGGCGCCGTCGACGCGCGCCGCCTCCTTCACGTCGCCCGGGATGCTCTGCAGCGCCCCGGTGCACACGAGGAACATGTAGGGGAAGCCGAGCCACAGGTTGACGAGCAGGACGCTGAAGCGCGCGAGCCACGGGTCGGTGAGCCAGCCGATCTCGGCCCCGCCCAGGAGCACCTGGTTGACGTAGCCGAAGCTCGGGTTGAGGAAGCCCGCCCACAGCAGCATCGACATGAAGCTCGGTGCCGCGTACGGGAGGATGAACAGCGAGCGGTAGAGCCTGCGGCCGCGCATCCGCGGGTTGTCGAAGATGATGGCGAGCAGCACCCCGAGGAAGAACGTCGAGGCGACCGAGATGCCGGCGAAGGCGAAGGACCACACCGCCGTCCCCAGCAGCAGGGTCGACAGCCGGTCGTCGTTGAAGACGCGCGAGTAGTTGTCGAGGCCCACGCCGACGCGCCAGCCGGGCGCCAGCTCCGTGCCGTCCTCGGCGACGTAGAAGCCCACGGACTGGTCGGCGGCGTACTCGGTGCCGTCCCGCGTGTCGACGAGCACGTCGCGCGTCTCGTCCCACTCCAGGAGCGGGCGGAAGACGTACGCGACCCGGCCGTCCTGCGTGCGCAGACTCCCGGCGTCCGGGTTCTCCTCGTCGGCGAGCGGCACGCGGAAGCCGACGACGGCCTGCTGCCGGTCCGCGAGGTCGCCCAGGGCGAGCGACTCCCACCCCTCCAGCGCGGTGGCGACGTCGCCCTCGAGCGTGACGGCGTCGGGGTCGACCTCCTGCAGGCCCTCGCTGGTGCCGAGGCTGACGACCCCGTCCGGCCCGGTCAGCAGGAAGGCGAGCTCCTCCTCGGGCGCCGCGTCCTCCTCGACCGCCTGATCCCCCTCGTCCACCCCCGGCTGGGCGGCCGGGTCGTCCCCGGCGCCCTCCTCGACCGGCGGCGCCGCCCGGCCCTCCCGGGCCACCACGGTGAGGTCGTAGGCGGCGCTGTCGGGGACGCGCTGCTCGGACACGGCGAGGATCTGCTCGCGCGCCTGCGTCTGGTTGATGGTGTGGGCGTCGCCGAAGTTCGTGAAGCTGATGAACACCGTGTAGGCGACGACGAAGATCTGGAAGACGAGCAGGAAGAACAGCCCGGGGAACAGGTACTTCGCGGGCACGAGCCGCCTGCTGAAGTACACGACGTCGGCGGCGACGAGCGAGACCAGCAGGAAGACGAAGAAGCCCCAGTTCTGCGCCCCGAAGCTCACGAAGAGCGCGAAGACGCCGACCGCGTTGAGCACGGCCATGAACAGCGTCTTGAGCAGCAGCGCCGCGAGGAACCCGGGCGTGCGCCGGGGGCGGCCCGCGGGCACGGGGGGCTCGGCTGGAGGGGGCGCGCCGGGCGGGTCGCCCTGCAGCCGGTCGGACGTGAGCGTGCTGGACACCGCGGCCTCCGCGTCGTCGAGGGGGGTCGGTCCTGGTGGTTCCGGGCGGGTGGTGCCCCGGGGCCGGGCGCGGGCCCGGCCCCGGGGAGCGTGGGACGTGCGGCGCGGCGCCCGGGCGGGCGCCGCACCGCAGCGGCTCAGCGGGCGGAGATGGCCGCGCGGATGCGCTCGGCGGCGTCCGTCACGAGCGTGGCCGGCTCGCCGTTGCCGAGCAGGATGTCGCGCTGGGCGTTGCCGTAGTCGCCCCAGACGCTGTCCATCGCGGGGATGTTGGGCAGCGGCTGGCCGGTGGCGCCGTACTCGCCGAACCCGGCGATGATCGGGTCCGAGGACACCTCGTCGAAGACCGACTGGTAGGCGGGCGGGCGCTGGCCGGTCTCGTAGAGCTCACGGGCGACGTCCTCGGTACCGAGGTAGTTGAGGACGAAGTCGTTGGCGACGAGGGGGTTCTCGGCGTAGGCCGACACCATGAAGCCCTGGACGCCGACGAACGGCACGGCCGGCTCGCCGCCCGCGGACGGGATCTCCTCGACGACGAAGTCGACGCCGCCGGCCTGGAAGGGCTCGACGTTCCACGGGCCGCTGATCGCGTACGGGGCGCGGCCGTTGGCGAAGGCCTCCTGCGCGATGTCGAAGGTGACGTCGGCGTTCAGCACGCCGGACTGCCCCCACTCGGCCAGCTGCTCGGCGAAGGCGATGCCGCCCTCGTTGTCGATCTGCAGGTCGTCGGCGTTGTACGAGCCGTCGTCGTTCTGGCCGAAGATCTGCGAGCCGAACGAGGTCTGGATCGGGTAGAAGTGGTAGACGTCGCCCGCGTCGCCGACCTGCAGCGCGAGCGGCAGGTCCGCCTCGCCGGCGTCGACGAGCGCCTGGCCCTCGTCGAGCATCGCCTGGAAGTCGGCCGGCGCCTCGGGGGCGAGCTCGGTGTTCCGGAACAGGGCGACGTTCTCCACGGCGTAGGGCAGGCCGTACGTCACGCCCTCGTAGGACAGCGCCTCGACGGCGACGTCCTGGAAGTCGCCCTCGGCGTCGCCGAGCTCCAGCGGCGCGACCGCGCCGTTGGTGACGAGCTGACCGAGCCAGTCGTGGGCGCCGACGATGATGTCGGGGCCCTCGCCGACGGGACCGCGCGAGATGAGGTTGTCGCGGATGGCGCCGAAGTCGAGCTGCTGCACGGCGACCGTGAGGCCCTCGGCGGCGCCGAAGTCGTCGCCGATCTCCTGCAGGATCGGGGCGCGGGTGTCGTCGGTCCAGATGACGAGGTCGGCGTCGGCGCGCTCGATCGGCGCCTCGCTGCCCTCGGCGGACGGCTCGGCCGCCGGCTCGCTCGCCGCCTCGCTCGGCGCGGCGCTGTCCTCGGTGGTGGGCTCGGGCGCCGCGGCCGTCGCCTCGTCGCTGCCGTCGCCGCCGCCGCAGGCGGTAGCCACGAGCGCGAGACCGGCCACCATCGCGGCGATGGAGATGCGTCGTCGCATCGGTGTCTCTCCTTCTGTCGGCCCGCCCGTCGCTCGAGCGGCTGGCGCGGACAGTAGCAAGGCCTTGCGCAAGATCGGAAGACTTCTTGCGAGACTCGTTGCGACTCGTTACCCCTTCTTTACGATCGTCACTCAAGTCCTTGCGGCCGTGTTGCATTCGGTGCCAGGCTCGCCTTATGACCACGCTGGACGTCCTCGCAGCCGAGGTGGGGGTGAGCCCGGCGACCGTGAGCCGCGCCCTGCGGGGCAAGAACGGCGTGAGCGACGCCGTCCGGCAGCGCGTCCTGGCCGCCGCGGAGGCCGCCGGCTACGTCGCGAGCCGGCGCAGCACCGGCATCGACACCGACGTGGTCGGCCTCGTCGTGCCGGAGCTCGACAACCCCGTCTTCCCGGCCTTCGTGCAGCGCATGCAGACGCTGCTCGTGCAGCAGGGCTACACGCCGATCGTCGGCTCGCAGTTCACCCCCGGCGTGAGCGAGGACGAGTGGATCGAGCTCATGCTGGGGCGCCAGATGGCCGGGCTCGTCGTGGTCAACGGCATGCACGCGGACACGAAGTCCTCGCCGGACCGCTACCTGCGGCTGCGCCGCCTCGGGGTGCCGCTCGTGCTCGTCAACGGGTTCGTGCCGGACCTCGACGCGACCTTCCTCGCCGTCGACGACGCGAGCGCTGTCGAGATGGCGGTGCAGCACCTCGTGACGCTCGGGCACCGGACGATCGGGCTGGCGGTCGGCCCCGAGCGGTACACCCCGGTGGTGCGCAAGGTCGAGGCGATGCAGCGGCTGGTGGAGGACCGCCGCGGTCGCGACGGCGAGGTGACCGGCCTCGTCGAGCACTCTCTCTTCACCATCGAGGGCGGGCAGGCGACGGGCCGGCGGCTCATCGAGGCGGGCGCGACGGGGATCGTGTGCGCGTCGGACCCCATGGCGCTCGGCGTGATCCGCGCGGCCCGCGCGATGGGGCTGTCCATCCCGGACGACGTGTCCGTCATCGGTTTCGACGACTCCCCGGTCAACGCGTTCATGGACCCCCCGCTCACGTCGCTGCGCCAGCCGGTGAGCGACATGGCCTCGGTCGCGATCACGGCGCTCGTCGAGCAGCTGCGGACCGGGCAGCACCCGACGACGGAGTACCTGTTCGCCCCGGAGCTCATCGTCCGCGGCACGACGGGGCCCGCCCCGTCCCGCTGAGGCCAGGTCGGCCGGCCCCGCCTCGGCCACAGCCACACAAGCGAGCGCCTCTCGTCGGCCTTGCGTGCGCTCAGGGGCCTCCGGTGTGTCGTCGTGGCCGCTCAGAGCGCCGCGAGCGCGGCCTCTCGGGCGGCACGCGCGACCTCGGCCTGCAGCGCGCGGGCGCCGCGACGGGCGGTGCGCGCCTCGACGACCTCCATGGCGCCGCCGTCCCACGCCGCGAGCGCGTCGCCCAGCTCGGCCTCGGTCGTGACGAGCCGGTGCGGCACGCCGTGCGCACGGCAGAGCGCGGCGAGGTCCACGCCGTGCGGGGTCGCGAAGTACCGCTCGTGGACGCCGGCGTAGCGGTCCTCGCCGTGCTCGAGCAGCCCGAAGATGCTGCCGCCGTCGTCGTTGGCCACGACCACCTGGACGGGCGGACGCGCCTCGGTCGGACCGACGAGCAGGCCGTTCGTGTCGTGCAGGAAGGTGAGGTCCCCGACGAGGGCGCGGACCGGTGCGCCACCCCCGAGCGCGAGGCCGCCGGCGGTCGACAGCGACCCGTCGATGCCCGCGAGGCCTCGGGACGCGTGTACGCGCGGTGCCGGGACGGTGTGGTCGAGCACGAGGTCGAGGTCCCGGACGATGCTGCTCGCCCCGACGAAGAGCCACGGTTCCGCCGGCGACCAGGCGGACCGGGCGGCCGCGACGGTCCGGGCGACGTGCGGACCGGCCAGCGCCGGGCTCCGGTCGAGCACAGCGTGGACGGCGCCGAGCGCCGCCCGGCCGGCCCGCTGCCACCCCTCACGCCAACCGCCGGCCGTGGCGACGGCGACGGCGTCGAGGCGCTGCACCTCACGCCCCGGCCCGGGCAGGGCCGCGTGGCGGCCGACGAGCACGACCTCGACGTCCTCCCGGGCGAGCAGACGGCTGACTGGTCGCGTGAGGGAGGGCCGCCCGGCGACCAGGACGCGTCGGACCCGGCCGCCGAGGGCGTCCAGCCCGAGCAGGACCCGCCCGGCGGCCACCGCCCCCGGCAGGGGGGCGAGTCCCGCGGACGGCTCCACGCACCACGGGGTCCCGGCCGCTTCCACGAGGGGCGCCAAGGTCCCGGCCCCGTCCCCCGCGACGAGCAGCGTCCCCTCGCCGGGCACCGCAGTCGTCTCGACGGGTCGCCACGGCGACCCGGGCCCGCTGCGGGGCTCGTGCGGCGCCCACGTCGTCTCCTCCGGCACGAGCGGGTCGTCGAACCCGACGTCGAGGTGGACGGGTCCGCTCACGCCGGTATGCCCCCAGGCTGCCCCCACGAGCCGGACGACCACCGCCCGCAGGTCCACGCCCTCCGACGCCTCCACGTCGAGTGCCTCGAGCGCCGCCTCGGCGAACACGCCTGCCTGCAGCGGCGTCGTCTGGTTCGCCCACGTGCCGCGCAGGCGGCGCGGCCGGTCGGCGGTGAGCAGCAGGAGCGGGACCTGGGAGTGGTGCGCCTCCCACACCGCGGGGAGCAGGTTCGCCACCGCCGTCCCCGACGTGGTCACGACCGCCGCGATGCCGCTGGCCTTGCCGACGCCGAGCGCGGTGAAGCCGGCCGAGCGCTCGTCGATGCGCACGTGCACCTGCACCAGCCCGGCCTCGTCGGCGGCGGCGAGCGCGTACGCGAGCGGTGCAGAGCGGGAGCCCGGGCACAGCACGACGTGCTCGACGCCGGCGTCGACGAGCCCCTGCACGATGCTGCGGGCGGCGTCGGTCGCGGTGCTCACGACGACGATCCTCCCTGGGCGGCCAGCAGGCCGTGCACGCGGGCGAGCCGCTCGCGCCACCACGCCTGCCGCTCCGGCGGCGCCGCCCGGTCCTCGAGCAGCGCGGCGTCCGGCGTCACGCGGCGCACGTCGACCGCACCGTCGCGCGGCAGCAGCGGGGAGCCCGTGACGTCGCCGGCGAGCAGCGCCGCGGTTCCGAGCCCAGCGGCCCGGCCGTCGCCGAGCGCCGCGGCGGCCACCGCACCGGCCGCGAGGCCGACCGAGGACTCCAGCGCCGAGGACACCGTGACGAGCACGCCGTACGCGTCGCGCAGCTCGCGGGCGAGGGCCACGAGCGCGGCCACTCCCCCGAGCGGCGCGGCCTTCACCACGACGACGTCGGCCGCCCCCGCCCGCGCCACCGCGAGAGGGTCCGACGCCCGCCGGACCACCTCGTCCGCCGCGACCGGCACGTCGACCCCGGCCCGGGCGAGGGCGACGCGCAACCGCGCGAGACCGTCGACGCCCGCCACGGGCTGCTCGGCGTACTCCAGCCCGAAGGCCGCGAGCGCCCGCAGCGCGTCGACCGCCTGCTCGTCGGACCAGCCCGCGTTCGCGTCGACGCGGACCGACCCCGACGGCCCGAGCGCGTCCCGCACCGCCGCGACCCGCGCGACGTCGTCGGCGAGGCTCTGCCCGGGCTCGGCGACCTTGACCTTCGCGGTGGTGCACCCGGGGAAGCGCGCGAGCACGCCCGGCACGTCGGCGGCCGGGACGGCGGGGACCGTCGCGTTCACCGGCACCCGGGTGCCGGCCGGCACCGACGACCACGCACCGTGCGACGCCTCGTAGCAGGCGGCGAGCCAGCGGGTGGCCTCCGCGTCGTCGTACTCGGCGAAGGCCGCCCACTCCCCCCACCCCGACGGCCCGCGCACGAGCAGCGTCTCCCGCACCGTCAGGCCGCGGAAGCGGGTCGTGAGCGGCAGCGCCACGACGTGGACGTCACCCGGGGCAGGCGGGTCCGGCACCTGGAGCACGCCGTCATCCTCGCCCGTACGCTCGCGCCGTGCCTGCGCTCCCTCACGTGTCCGACACCTTCGACCCCGCCTCGTGGCGGGAGGTCGACGCGGCCGACCTGGGACGCGAGCTCACCGACGTCACGTACCACCGCTGCGTCCTCGACGGCCCGGCCGGCGGCACCGTCCGGGTCGCCTTCGACCGACCCGAGGTGCGCAACGCGTTCCGCCCGCACACCGTCGACGAGCTGTACGCCGTCCTCGACCACGCCCGCCGCACCCCCGACGTCGGCTGCGTGCTGCTCACGGGCAACGGTCCGAGCCCGAGGGACGGTGGCTGGGCGTTCTGCTCCGGCGGCGACCAGCGCATCCGCGGCCGCACGGGCTACCAGTACGCCGCGGGTGACACCGCGGACACCGTCGACAAGAGGCGCACCCGGGCCGAGGGCGGGCGGCTGCACGTCCTGGAGGTGCAGCGGCTCATCCGGACGATGCCGAAGGTCGTCGTCGCGGTCGTCGGCGGCTGGGCCGCGGGCGGCGGGCACTCGCTGCACGTCGTGTGCGACCTGACCGTCGCCAGCCGCGAGCACGCCCGCTTCAAGCAGACCGACGCCGATGTCGGCTCCTTCGACGCCGGCTACGGCAGCGCGTACCTCGCGAAGATGGTGGGGCAGAAGAACGCACGGGAGATCTTCTTCCTCGGCCGCACGTACGACGCGGAGACCATGCAGCGGATGGGCGCGGTCAACGTCGTCGCCGACCACGCCGAGCTGGAGGCCGAGGCGCTGCAGGTCGCCGCGGAGGTCAACGGCAAGTCGCCCACCGCGCAGCGGATGCTGAAGTTCGCGTTCAACCTCACCGACGACGGCCTCATGGGACAGCAGGTGTTCGCCGGCGAGGCGACCCGCCTGGCGTACATGACCGACGAGGCGCTCGAGGGCCGCGACGCCTTCCTCGGCAAGCGTGACCCGGACTGGTCGCCGTTCCCCTGGTACTACTGACCGGGATGAGCAGCGAGGGCGCGGGCCGGCAGCCGGTGGCCGGCGACCGGGTCGAGCGCCGCTCCGGACGCGTCCTCGTGCTCGACGGCACGGGTCGGGTGCTCCTCCTGCAGGGCCACGACGCGAGCGCGCCCGAGGCCGGCTCGTGGTGGTTCACGCCCGGCGGCGGCCTCGAGCCCGGCGAGACACCGGTGCAGGCGGCCGCCCGCGAGCTGTGGGAGGAGACGGGCCTGCGCGACCTGCCGCTGGCGGGCCCGGTGGCGGAGCGCGAGGCGGAGTTCACGTTCGAGGGCGTCGACTACCGGCAGCACGAGCAGTTCTTCGTCGTCCGGGTGGGCGGGACCGACCTCGTCGTCGCCCCCGCCGCCCACACCGAGCTCGAGGTCCGCTCGATGCTCGGCTGGCGCTGGTGGAGCGCGGCGGAGCTCAGCGCGACGACCGACACCGTCCACCCCGAGTGGCTGGCCGGCTGGCTCGCCGGGCAGGCTCCCGCGGGCTGAGCACACCGCGGACGGTCACACCGCGGCGCGCCGACACCCCGCTCCGTTACCGCATCGGGAGCGAACCGTTATCTCGCCGACGCCTCCCGGGCTCGTAGCACCCGCGACGGCTTCCTACCCTGGCTCCGTGGACCTCCTGCTCGCCGGCGCCGTCGTCGTCTGCGCCCTCGTGGCGTGGACGGCGTGGGAGTCGGTCATGGCCGCCCGGCTGCGGCGCGACCGTCGCCCGCTCGTCGCGCGCAACGCGGCCGTCGCGGGCGCCCAGCGCCTCACGGTGGTCGGCCAGCTCGCCGTCGTGGTCGTGACGACCGCCGCCGCCGCGCTCACCGGCCTCGCCCTGTGGTGGAGCCCGGTCGGCGTCGCCGCACCGGCGCTCGGCTGGGTCGCGGGCGGCGCGCTCGGACTCGGCGCCGCCGGCCTCGTCGCGTGGGTGGCGCGGCGCCGCCCCCTCGCGCGCGACCGCCGCGCCCTCGCCGCGACCGTCGCGACGGCCGTCGGCACCGAGGTGGTCCTGCGCGGCTTCGGGCTGTCGGTCCTCGAGGCGGCCGGCTCCCCCGTCACCGTGTCCGTGCTCGTCGCCGCCGCCGCCACGGGCGGGCTGCAGGCGTGGCGCTCCCGCCGCGGGACCCGCGCCACGGCCTTCGTGCTCGGCAGCGCCCTCGGCTTCGCGCTCGGCCTCGTCGTGCTGCTCACCGGCAGCGTCGTCGCCGCGGCCGCGCTCCACGTGGGCGTCGCGGTGCTCGGCCTGCTGCGCACCCTGCCGGACCCGGCTCGTGCGGGCGGCTGCGCGTGCGGGCAGGAGCACGACCACGACGCCGCCACGACGACCTCGGACGTCGTGCCCGGGACGGCCGTCCCGGCCGGGCACGAGCGGGTCGACGCCCCTGGCGCCGGGGCCGTGACCCCGGCCGCCGCCCACGCGTGCGGCTCGTCGTGCGCCCACCACGGCACGAGCGCGTGCACCACGTGCCCGCTGCAGGCGGCCCGGGTCTGACGGCGGGCGCCGGGCGGCTGCGGCCGCGGCCCGTCCTCGCCGTCCCGGTCCGCGCCGCGGACGGCCGGCCGCTGCTGGCCCCGCTCCGCACCGCCCTCACGGGCACCGGGCCCGCCGTCGCGCCGCACCCGGCCGGCTCCCCGCCGCAGCCGCTGCTCACCGCGGACCTCACGGCGGCGGAGGACGACCCCACCGACCCGACCGTCGCGGTCGTCGGCACGACCGGGTCGACGGGTGCGCCGCGGGCCGTCCTCCTGCCGGCCTCCGCCGTGCGCGCGTCGGCGACCGCGACGGCCGAGCGGCTCGGCACGAGCGGCACGTGGCTCCTCGCCGTACCCGCGCACACGGTGGCGGGCGTCATGGTGTGCGTCCGGTCCCTGCTCGCGGGCACCGAGCCGGAGGTCGTCGACCTCGACGGCGGCTTCCGCCCCGCGGCGTTCGCCGCCGCCGGTCGGCGCGTGCTCCGCCGCAGCGCCGGCGCGGTGCTCACCTCGCTCGTGCCCACCCAGCTGCGACGGCTGCTCGACGCCACCGGCGAGGACGGCCTCGCGGCGCGCGAGGTGCTCTCCCGGCTCGACGCGGTCCTCGTGGGCGGCGCCGCCCTCGACGGGCTGACGCGCGAGCGCGCCGTCGACGCCGGGGTGCGCGTGGTCGAGACGTACGGCATGACGGAGACGTGCGGCGGCTGCGTGTACGACGGCCGCCCCCTCACCGGGGTCGACGTCGCGCTGGAGCCCGGGCCCGGGGACGGCGGCCGGGTCGTGGTGTCCGGGACGGTCGTGGCCCGCGGCTACCGGCAGCCGACAGACCCCGCCGGCGCGACCGCGGACCGCGGGGACGGCTTCGCCGGCGGCCCGCGACGCTTCCGCACCGGCGACCGCGGCCGGTGGGTCGACGGGCGGCTGCACGTGCTCGGCCGGCTCGACGACGTCGTGGTGTGCGGCGGCACCAACGTGTCGCTCGACGCGGTGGCCCGTGCGGCCCGGGGGGTGGCGGGTGTCACCGACGCCGTGGCCGTCGGCGTGCCCGACGAGGAGTGGGGCACCGTGGTCGGTCTCGTCGTGGCCGCGGCGGAGGGACACGACCGCGGGGCGGGGCTGCGGGCCGCGGTCGCGGAGACGGTGCGTCACGAGGTCGGACGCGCGGCGACGCCGCGACGGGTGCTCGTCGCCGGTGCCCTCCCGCTGGCGGGCGTGGGGAAGCCGGACCGCGCCGCCGCGCTCGGGCTCCTGCTCGACGCCCCGGCCGACGAGACGGCGCCGCGGGCCATGGGGGACCATGGGTCGACGGTCGGGACGGTCCCGGCCGGGGTCGCGACGGAGGGACGTCAGCCGTGAGGGCGCTCATCATCCCGGGCCTGCTCCTGGCCTTCACGATCTACTGCCTGATCGACGTCATCCGCTCCGAGGACTCCGACGTCCGCGGCCTGCCGAAGCTCGTGTGGGTGCTCCTGGTCCTGCTCTTCCCGCTCGCGGGAGGTGTCGCGTGGTTCGTCGCGGGCCGCCCGCGCGCCTCCCGGCTGCCCGGCACGGAGCGGCTCGGCCGGCCCAGGCCGCGGGTGCTCGGCCCCGACGACGACCCCGACTTCCTGCGCGGGCTGGACCGGCGCCCGCCGGACGCCTCCGACGACGAGGGCGACGACACGCGTCCGCCCGGCGCGTCGCGCAGCTGACCCACCGCGCCGTGACCACCCCTGCCGTGACCACCCCTGCCCAGTGGGTCGCCGGCGCGCGCCCGCGCACCCTCCCGGCGGCCGTCGCGCCCGTCGCCGCGGGCACCGGGGCCGCGGTCGGCCTCGGGGCCACCGAGCCCGTCCGCGCCGTGCTCGCGCTCGTCGTCGCGCTCGGGCTGCAGGTGGCCGTCAACTACGCCAACGACTACTCCGACGGCGTCCGCGGCACCGACGCCGACCGGGTCGGGCCGATGCGGCTCGTCGCCTCGGGCGCAGCGAGCCCGCGGGCGGTGCTCGTCGCCACCGCGGTGGCGTTCGCGGTCGCGGGTCTCGCGGGGGTCGCGCTCGTGGTGCTCAGCGGCGCGTGGTGGCTGCTCCTCGTGGGCGTGCTGTGCGTGGTGGCCGCGTGGACGTACACCGGCGGTCCGCGCCCCTACGGCTACGCCGGGCTGGGCGAGGTCGTCGTGTTCGTGTTCTTCGGGCTCGTCGCCGTGCTCGGCACCACGTGGACCCAGGCCCTGGCCGTCGACGCCGGGGCCGTGCTCGCGGCCGTCGCGATCGGGTCCGTGGCGTGCGCGCTCCTCGTGGTCAACAACCTCCGCGACATCCCGACCGACCGCGTCGCCGGCAAGCGCACCCTCGCCGTTCGACTCGGTGACGCGCGCACCCGCGCGCTGTACGGCGTCCTCGTCGCCGGGGTGCCCGCGGTCGCGGTCCTCGCCCTGGTGGCCTCCGGCCGGCCCTGGGCGCTGCTCGCCCTGCTCGCGCTGCCCCTGGCCGCCGGGCCGTTGCGGACCGTCGCCGACGGTGCCCGGGGTCTGGGGCTCGTCCCGGTGCTCGGCGCCACGGGGCGCCTGCAGCTCGTGCTGGGCCTCCTCCTGGGCGTGGGGCTCGCGATCGTCCCCTGACGTCTTGAACACGTTCAGTCCGCCGTGTTCACTGTCGTCGTGGCACCCCGGCGACGACCCGACCAGCCGGACACCCGGACCCTGCTGGTGGAGACCGGCCTGCGGCTGTTCCGCGAGCGCGGCTACGACAGGACGACGATGCGGCTCATCGCGTCGGAGGCCGGCGTGTCCGTCGGCAACGCCTACTACTGGTTCCCCGGCAAGGACCACCTCGTGCAGGAGCTGTACCGCCGGCTGCAGGTCGAGCACCGCGCGGCGGTCGCCGACCGGCTGCCCCTCGGCGGCACGCTCGAGCAGCGCCTGCGCGGGACGTGGCTCGCCGGGCTCGAGGTCTTCGCGCCGTACCGCTCCTTCGGGACGGGTTTCGTGCAGGTCGCGCTGCGCCCCGGCGACGGTGCGAGCCCGTTCAGCGAGGCCAGCGCCGAGGCCCGGCGCCTCGCCGTCGACCTGCTCACCGAGGTGGTCGAGGGCGCGCGCCCGCCCGTGCAGGGCCCGGCGGCCGAGCGGCTGCCGGAGCTGCTGTGGCTCGCGTGGCTCGGCGTCACCCTGTTCTGGGTCCACGACGGGTCCCCTGACGCCGCCCGCTCGCGTCGCCTGGTCGAGCGGAGCGTGCCGCTCGTCGCGCGCCTCGTGCGGCTCAGCCGCCTGCCCGTGCTCCGCGGCACGGTCCAGGACGTCCTCGACCTCGTCGACGAGGTGACGTGAGCACCGACGCGGCGGGCCCGTGGCCCTGGGTCCGCGAGCAGCGGCGCACCGACGCCGGCCTCCGCCTCGTCGGCCGCGCGCTGCTGGAGGGGATGGCCGCGGGCGCCGTGCTGGGGGCCGCAGTCCTGCTGGCGCCGCTGCTCGCCGGGCTCGCCCTGGCACCCGGCGGCGCGCGCGAGGCGGGCCTCGAGCCGGGCTACGTCCTCCTGGTCGTCGCCGTGGCGGCCGCGGTGGGCACGGGGCTGGGCCTGGCCGGCGCGGTCTGCGTCCTCGTCGTCCTCGGGGTCGTCGTCCGTCTCGACCCCCGCAGCTGGCCCGCGTCCTGCGCGGCCTGGCTCGCGCCGGCCGTCGCGGTCACCGCC
Source organism: Aquipuribacter sp. SD81 (assembly GCF_037153975.1). Taxonomy (NCBI): domain Bacteria; kingdom Bacillati; phylum Actinomycetota; class Actinomycetes; order Micrococcales; family Intrasporangiaceae; genus Aquipuribacter; species Aquipuribacter sp. SD81. Next base: position 20,269 of record NZ_JBBAYJ010000009.1, on the reverse strand, counting down.
GCGACGCTCGTCCTCGGGCTCGTCACCGACGTCGGCTGGTTCCTCGGCGCCGCGGCGCCCGCGGGCGTCGTGACGGCGTGGCGCGCGCGACGGGCCCTCGCCGGGTTCCGCGCGGCCGTCGCGGCGTGAGCCTCAGCGGCGGCGTCGCCCCACCGGGTCGAAGGCCTCCGGCCGCCCGCTCCACAGCCACAGCAGCGGCCCGACGACGGGCAGGAAGATGACGACGACGACCCACGCCGCGAACGGCAGGCCGCGCACCTGCGAGGGCGAGGTGCGCATGCAGTCGACGAGCGCGTACACGTGCAGGCCCACCACGACGAGCACGAGGAGGAGGCGCAGCACCCCCGCAGGATAGGTCGGCGCTCGGGGGCGGGGCCCGCGGAGCGCGGCGCCTACCCTGGAGGCATGCGCCCGGTCGCCGTCTACTCCGCCCTCCGCCTGGGCATGTTCCTCGCGGTGTTCCTCGTGCTCCGCCTCGTCGGGGTGGGCGGGATCCTGTCGCTCGTCGTCGCGCTCGTCATCTCCATGCTGCTGTCGTTCGTCGTCCTGCGCCGCCAGCGCGACGCGGTCACCCTCGCCCTCATCGGCTCCCAGGAGCGCCGCCGGCAGGCGAGGACCGACGGCCCGCAGGCCCGGCCCGCGCGGACACGCCGGACGCTGTCGCAGCGGCTGGACTCCGACGCGGCCGCGGAGGACGCCCTGCTCGACGCGCGCGAGCCACGGCCGGACGACCCGGCCGCGGGCCGGGCGGACCGCGCATGAGCCAGGACGCGCCCGACCTGCGACGCGCCGACAGCTTCTGGGAGGCGGTCGGCGGGACCGACACGTTCGAGCGGCTCGTCGCGGAGTTCTACCGCGGGGTCGGCGAGGACCCGGTGCTGTCGGCCATGTACCCGCAGGAGGACCTCGGCCCCCACGGCGCCGCCGCGCAGCGGCTGCGGATGTTCCTCGAGCAGTACTGGGGCGGCCCCACCACCTACAGCGAGCAGCGGGGGCACCCGCGACTGCGCATGCGCCACGCGCCGTTCCACGTCGACCCCGACGCCCGCGACCGGTGGCTCACGCACATGCGCCGCGCCGTGGCGAGCATCGACCTGTCCCCCATGCACGAGGCCGTCCTGTGGGACTACCTCGAGCGCGCCGCGCACTCCCTCGTCAACGCCCCCGACGCCCCGCCCGCCCGCCCGCCGGCCGGCTGAGCGGGGAACGGGGCGCGCGCGGCGCTGTGCCACCCTTGTGACACGTGACCTCCTCGTCCCTGCAGTCCTCCCCGTGGTGGCGCGACGCCGTCATCTACCAGGTCTACCCGCGCTCGTTCGCGGACGGTGACGGCGACGGCATCGGCGACCTTCCCGGCATCACCGCGCGCCTGCCGAGGCTCGCCGAGCTCGGGGTCGACGCCGTCTGGCTGTCCCCCTTCTACCCCTCGCCGCAGAACGACGCGGGCTACGACGTCTCCGACTACCGCGACGTCGAGCCCCTGTTCGGCACGCTCGCCGACGCCGACCGCATGATCGCCGACGCGCACGAGCTCGGCCTGCGGGTCGTCGTCGACATCGTCCCCAACCACACGAGCTCGGAGCACGAGTGGTTCCGCGCGGCCCTCGCCGCCGGGCCCGGCTCGCGCGAGCGGGCCCGCTACCTGTTCCGCGACGGCCGGGGCGAGGCCGGCGAGCTCCCGCCCAACAACTGGGTGTCGGTGTTCGGCGGCCGGGCGTGGACGCGCGTCACCGAGGCCGACGGGTCCCCCGGGCAGTGGTACCTGCACCTGTTCGACGCCACGCAGCCCGACCTCGACTGGGGAAACCCCGAGGTGCACGCCGAGTTCGAGGACGTCCTGCGGTTCTGGCTCGACCGCGGCGTCGACGGCTTCCGCATCGACGTCGCGCACAGCATGGTCAAGGAGCCCGGCCTGCCCGACTGGTCCGAGGACGACCGGCCGATGCAGGGCACCGCGGAGATCAGCGAGACGCGCCGCCCCCCGATGTGGGACCAGGAGGGCGTGCACGACATCTACCGGCGCTGGCGGGAGGTCGTCGACTCCTACGACGGCGACCGCATGCTCGTCGCCGAGGCGTGGGTGACCCCGTACGAGCGCCTCGCCCGCTACACCCGCCCCGACGAGCTGCACCAGGCCTTCAACTTCGACCACTGCGTGGCCGCGTGGCTGCCCGAGGCCCAGCGGGAGGTCATCAGCACGTCCCTCGCCGGCTCCGAGGCGGTCGGCGCACCCACGACGTGGGTGCTGAGCAACCACGACGTGGTGCGGCACGCGTCCCGCCTCGGCTACCCGCCCGCGACCCGGGGTCTGGGTGGCATCGGCCCGCGCGACGAGCAGCCCGACCGCGGGCTCGGCCTGCGCCGCGCCCGCGCGGCGACGCTGCTCATGCTGTCGCTGCCGGGCTCGGCCTACCTGTGGCAGGGCGAGGAGCTCGGCCTGCCCGAGCACACGACGCTGCCCGACGAGGTCCGGCAGGACCCGGCGTGGCTGCGCACCGGCGGCGAGCAGGTGGGCCGCGACGGCTGCCGCGTCCCGATCCCGTGGGAGGCCGACGCCCCCTCCTACGGCTTCGGGCCGGGCGCGGCGTCGTGGCTCCCGCAGCCGCCGGAGTGGGCGGACCTCGCCCGCGACCGGCAGGAGGGCGTCGAGGGCTCGACGCTGGAGACGTACCGCGCGGCGCTGCGGCTGCGGCGCGAGCACGGGCTCGGCCGCGGCGCCCTGCACTGGCTGGAGGAGCACTGCGGTCCCACCTCCCTCGGCCTGCGCAACGGCGACGTCACGGTGCTCGTCGCGTTCGACGAGCCGCTGCCGCTGCCCGCGGGGAGCCGGGTGCTGCTCGCGAGCGGTCCGCTCGACGCCGACGGCACCGTGCCGTCCGACACGACCGTCTGGCTGCGCACGCCCTGACCGGCGACCCCGTCGGGCCGCTGGCCGGGGCGGCGCCCGCGCACTAGCGTGTGCGCGCCCCGGCCGGCACCCCGACCGGCCGCGGCGGCGGAGGTGCGGTGCTGTCGACGGACCCTGCGGTCCCGCCAGGCCGCGAGACCGCCATCCTGCGGGCGGCGGTCGAGTCCGGCCTCGACGGGGTCGTCGTGGTCGGCGACGACGGGCGCATGCTCGCGATGAACCAGCAGTTCGTCGACATGTGGCCGATCCCCGCGGACGTCGTCGCCTCGCGAGACGACGAGGCCGCCCTGCGCAGCGCGATGACCCGGCTCGTGGACCCGCAGGCGTTCCTGGACCGCGTCCACGAGCTGTACGCGGGTGACGGCGGGGCGGCGCGCGACGAGCTGCTGCTGCGCGACGGGCGCGTCCTGGACCGCTGGGGCACCCCGCTGGTCGACGACGACGGGACCCGGCTCGGCTGGGCCTGGTACTTCCGCGACGTCACGCGGGAGCGGGTCGCCGCGCAGGAGGCGATCGAGGCGGGGGAGCGGTTCCGGCGCCTCGCGCGCACGCTGCAGGACAGCCTGCTTCCCCCGCACCTGCCGGACGTGCCCGGCGCCGAGATCGCGGCGCGCTACCTGCCGGGCTCGGAGGTCGTCGACGTCGTCGGCGACTTCTACGACGTGTTCCAGACCGGCGAGCACGAGTGGGCGCTGACCGTGGGGGACGTGTGCGGCAAGGGGGTCGAGGCCGCGACCGTCACGGCGCTCGCCCGCTACACGATCCGCGCCGGGGCCGTCACCCGGCGCTCGCCGTCGGCGGTGCTGCGGCTGCTCAACGAGGCGATGCGGCGCCAGCACCCGGACTCCGAGCGGTTCGTGACGGCGGCGTACCTCGGCCTGGAGCTCGGCAGCGGCGCCTGCCGCCTGCGGATCGCGCTCGGCGGGCACCCTCCGGCGCTGTGCCGGCGCGCCGACGGCCGGGTCGAGCCCCTCGGCACGCCCGGGACGGTGCTCGGCGCCTTCGACGACCCGTCGCTCACCGACGACGGCACGCTCCTGCACCCGGGCGACCGGGTCCTGCTCTACACCGACGGCGTCACCGAGGCCCGGCGCGGGGCCGAGCAGTTCGGCGAGGAGCGCCTCGTCGACGTGCTCGCCGGCTGCGACGGGACGGCGGCGGAGACCGCACGCACCGTGGAGGAGGCGGTGCTGGCCTTCAGCACACGGCAGAGCGACGACACCGCGGTCCTCGTCGTGCGGGTGCCGCCCGCCTGAGCGCCCGGGCGGGCGACCGTCGTCGCACGACCCGTCGCCGCCGTCAGCGCCCGCCGCGCCGGAACACGACCGGCGGTCCCGCCATCGACCCCAGCACCGCCCGCTCCGCCTCGTCGATGCGCCGGGGCGCGCCGCGGGAGAACGAGTACATGACCATCGTCGAGGCCGACACGGCGTGCACCACGCGCTCGCCGGTGTGCGTCGTCGCGACCTCGTAGCCGAGGTCGAAGCCCGCACCGCCGAGGCGCGTCACCCAGATGTCGACGAGCACGCCCGCGGCCGTGTACTCCAGCGGCACCCGGTACTCGATCTCGTGCCGCACGACGAGGGTCCCCGTGTCGGCGCCCGCCTTGACGACCGCGAGCGCCTCGACGCGCGCCTGCTCGGTGTAGCGGAGGAAGTCGGTGTTGTTCACGTGGCCGTAGGCGTCCATGTCGGACCAGCGCACGGCGACGGGCACGGTGACGGCGGGCACGGCGGGATTGTCGCAGCCCGGTCCGCCCCGCCGTCCGCCCCGCGTCCGCCCGCCTCCCGGGCCCCGGCCGGGCAGGCATGGCCGGAGGCGCGTCCGGGTACCGCAGGGGCATGAGCGAGAACACGGAGTACCCGACGGGTACCACCGGCGAGCCGGACGACCTGCGGACACCCGGCGACGAGACCGGGGCGGGCTACGACCCGGACAGCGACCCGGACGCGGACCCCGAGATGCTGAACCCGCGCGACGGGGACGAGGCGGCGGGCTCGCAGACCGAGGACCCCGACTCCGACCCCGACAGCATGAACCCGAGGGAGGGCGACGCGTGAGCGAGCAGGAGGGCGTCGACCGGATCGACGCGGAGGCCACGGCCTCCCAGGACCTCGACGAGGTCGACTTCGACCAGGACCTCGCCTTCGGCGAGGACGGCGACGACGACAACATGGACCGCAGCTACGTGCCGAACGACCGGCCCGTCGCGGCGAACCAGCACGGCACGACGGCCGCCGAGCAGCACGAGGGCAGCACGATCGACGACCGCGTCGCCGCGGAGGAGCCCGAGGTGTTCGGCGACCGTCCCGGCGAGGAGGTCCTGCCCACGGACCAGCCGCTGTCCGACGCGCTCGGCGAGGACGTCGCGTCGGAGGACCTCGCCATGACGGAGGACGACGAGTCCGAGGTCGGGGACCTGCGCGCCGGCCGGCTCGTCGAGCCGGACGAGGGCGTGCGCGAGGACACCGAGAAGGACCTCGTGGCCGATGACGTCGGCGTGGACGCCGGCGCCGCGAGCGCCGAGGAGGCCGCCATGCACGTGACGGACGACCCCCGCGCATGAGCGAGCCGAGCACGGGCGCCGCGCCCTCCCCGGACGAGGGCGCGGAGCGGACCGACCACGACGACCCCGAGATGTACCGCCACCGCGACGACCCCGAGCCGGACGCCGGCGAGGGGACCGGGGACGCCGGGCCCGCCCGGGCGTGAGCAGCAGGGTCCCGCGGGGCAGCCGGTAGGTTCCGGGCGTGAGCACGCGCCCCACACCGGAAGCCCTGCGGGACCAGCTCGTCTCCGACCTCCGGCTGGAGGCGACGGAGGACCCGGACCGCTTCACCGGGCAGAACGTGCACCACCCCTCAGGCCGCGTCTTCGGCGGGCAGGTGCTCGGGCAGTCCCTCATGGCGGCCGGGCGGACGGTCGACGCCGACCGCCTCCCCCACAGCCTCCACGCGTACTTCCTGCGACCGGGCGACCCGAGCGTGCCGATCGACTTCTCGGTCGAGCGGCTGCGCGACGGGCGGTCCTTCAGCGCCCGGCGCACGCACGCGCTGCAGCACGGCCGCCCGATCCTGTCGATGATCGCCTCGTTCCAGACCGCCGACGAGGGCCTCGAGCACGGCGAGCCGGTGCCGGACGCCCCGCAGCCGGAGTCGCTGCCGACCACCGCCGACGTGCTCGCGGGCGTCGAGCACCCCGTCGCGGAGTACTGGTCGTTCGAGCGGCCCATGGACATCCGCAACGTCGACGAGCCGATCTTCCTCCGGCCTGCGACCGCGCGCCGCAGCGACAGCGCGGTCTGGCTGCGCACGACCGCCGCGCTGCCCGACGAGCCGCTGCTGCACGCGGCCGTCATGGCCTTCGCGAGCGACTACTCGCTGCTGGAGGCGGTGCTGCGCCGTCACGGGGTCGCCTGGTCGACGCCGGGGCTGAAGATCGCGAGCCTCGACCACGCGATGTGGTTCCACCGGACCGGCCGCGCCGACGACTGGCTCCTCTACACCCACCGCAGCCCGTCCGCCTCCAACGCGCGCGGGCTCGTGCAGGGGCACATGCACGACCGCCGAGGACGGCTCGTCGCGACCGTCGCCCAGGAGGGCATGGTGCGGGTGCCGCGGGGCTGACCGGGTGTCGCGGCCGACCCCGCCTGCGGCCCGCAGCCGCCGTCGCCGACACTGGGGGCATGGACGGTGAGGGCGCCGGGCGCGACGCGGGCGTACCCGTCCCGCCGGGGCGCCCGCGCCACGCCCGCCGGCACCTCGTCGCCGGGGCGCTCGTCCTCCTCGCGCTCCTCGCCCCGCACGTGGGCGGCGCCGGGCCCCGCGTCGACGAGGCGACGACGCTCGCGCCGGCGGCGGCCGCCGCCCCTGAGCATCCGGCCGGCAGCCCGAGGTGGGCGCTGTACGAGGGCACGCTGCCCGACGGCCGCACGACGTGGCTGCGGTGGGACCCCTGCAGCACGGTCACGTACCGGGTGACGCTGACCGGGGTGCCCACGCGCCTGCGGGCCCAGGTGCTCGCCGAGACGCAGGACGCCGTCGCCGAGGTGGCACAGCGGACGGGGCTGCGTCTGGTGTACCGGGGGGTGAGCGGCGAGGTGCCGCTCACCCGGCCCCGCGACCCGTTCGACCAGTCGGCGGACCTGCTCGTGGCGTGGGTCCGCCCGGACCAGGCCGACGTCGACCTGTCCGGCGGCACCGCCGGGCGGGCCGGCGCACGCGGCATGCTCACGAGCCGGGTGAGCGACGACGTGACGTGGGAGCCCGGCGCCACCGAGCTCGGCCACGTCATCCTCCGCGGCTACGTGGTGCTGGACGCCCCGCAGCTGCTGGCCGAGGGCAAGCCGGCCGCCGGCCCCGGCACGTCACGGCGCAACACGCTGCTCCACGAGCTCGCCCACGCGGTCGGGGTCGGTCACGCCGAGGACCCCACGCAGCTCATGCACCCGCGGCTGCACGCCGGTACCCCCGACGGCTTCGCCGACGGCGACCTGGAGGCGCTGGAGTGGGTCGGGTCCGCGCACGGCTGCCTGAGCCCGCCGCAGGGCGTGCCGGACCTGCAGTAGCCCGGACCTGCAGTAGCCCGGACCTGCAGTAGCCCGGTGGCCCGGTGTCCCGGTGGCCCGTCGACCCCGTGGCCCGGTCGCCCCCCGTCCCGATTGCCCCGCGGCGCGCGGTCAGGGGTGCTCGCGCAGCGCCGAGGCCATCGCGACCTGGTCCCCCAGCACCTCGGTGATGCGGGCCTGGACCGTGCCCATCTGCTCCACCGTGCCGCTGGTCGCGTGGATGCCCGCCTCGACGCTGCGGCTGCTGCGCTGCAGCGCCCCCACGTGGTCGGACACCTTCTGCGTCGCCACGGCTGTCTCCCGGGCGAGGTCCTTGACCTCGCCCGCGACGACGGCGAACCCCTTGCCCGCCTCCCCGACGCGTGCCGCCTCGATGGTGGCGTTGAGGGCGAGGAGGTTGGTCTGGTCGGCGATCCGGCCGATGATCTTGATGACCTCGTCGATCTCCGCGGAGGCGGCCGCGAGGGCGGCGACGTCCTCGCGCATGGCCGCCGAGCGGGCCACCGCCTCCCCCGCGACCTGGCCCGCGTCGCTCGCGGCCCGCTGCAGGCGCTCGACGGTGTCGAGCAGCCGCCGGGAGTTCTCGGCGTCCGCGGCGGCGCGGCGCAGCACGCCGACCCGCTGCGAGACCAGCTGCTGCACGTTGCGCAGCGCGGCCGCACGGGACTCCGACAGCTCGATGGTCTCGGTGACGAAGAAGTCCATGGTGCCGATGACGCGGTCGCCGTCCGTGATCGGGAAGCACACACCCGAGCGGACACCGGCCCGGCCGGCGGCGGGCGCCCGCACGCAGTCGGTGAGCTCGGCGAGGTCCTGCACGAAGACGAGGTCGCGCGCCCGCCACGCCCGCCCGGACAGGCCGACGCCCTCGGCGAAGCTCGCGCCCATCGTGACCTGGCGGAACTCCTCGCCCGCGGAGCCCGACTCCTGCGCGAAGCGCAGCACGCCCGCGGCCTCGTCGAGCGCCCAGAACGAGCCGTACGCCCAGCCGAAGGTCCGGCGGACGGTGTCGAGGGCGACGCGCAGCGCGGAGGTCTCGTCCACCGCGTCGGACACGTCACCGACCACCGTGGTGACGGCCTTGCGGTCGTTGAGCGTCTCCTCGAGCTGGCGGGAGGCGAGGGCCTGCCGCTTGGCCAGGCTCGCGATGCGGGCGATCGCGGCCCACTTCTCGTCGTCGAACCGGGGCATGCACTGCGGGCCGTAGAACTCCATGACCGCGGAGACGGCGCCCCCGGGGTCGAAGATCGGGACGGCGGCGGCCGAGCGGGCGGGGCCCTGGCTGGCCGCGCGCCAGCGCAGGCAGCCGTGGGACGCGGGCACGGACTCGCCCGGCTCCAGCCGTTCGACGACGGCGCGGCGGCCGAGCACCGCGCGCGCGATGAGGGCGTCCGGGACGTCCTCCACCCGGACGGCGTCGGTGGAGGCGGGCAGGGTTCCGGCGAGCGCGCCGGTCTCGTAGCGGAGCTCGAACCGACCGTCGGAGCGGCGGACCCACCGCGCCCCGTAGTCGAGGCCGAGGCAGTCCACGAGCAGGTCCGTCATCTTGACGCGGGCCTCCTGCTCGTCGCGGACGCCGTCGTCGAAGGCGCGCAGGACGGCCTCGAGCGCCTCCACGTCGCGGGGGACGGGGTGCGTCGGAGCGGTCGTGGTGCGGCGCTGGGCGAACAGCGGCATGGGAGCGGTCCTCCGGTCGGGTCGGTGACAGGGGTATCGGCAGCCGCGGGACCCGCCTGAGCACTGGACGGGCCCGAGATGCGCGAGGTCATCCTGGCCGGGCGGGTCGAACACGTGTACGGTGTCGTGGCATGGCACCGGTCCTGCAGGCCTCGCTCTTCGACAGCGTGTTCGACGCGGCGGGCGAACAGGAGGCCGGCGTCGGGACCCATTGGGCCCTCGGCCCGCTCGGTGCCACCGTCGAGCGGGTGCCTCTGGCCCACGGCGCGTGGCTCGACGTGCGGCCCGGGTGGCTGCAGGGCTCGGCCGGGGTCTTCGACTCACTCGTCTCCGGCGTGACCTGGCGGGCCGACGAGCGGCAGATGTATGACCGGGTCGTCGCGGTGCCCCGTCTGCTGTCGTGGTTCGGCGAGCACCAGGCGTGGCCCCACCCGGCGCTCGTCGCCGCCCGGGACGCCCTCGACACCCACTACGGCCTCGCGGCCCCGGACCGCTTCGCCACCGCGGGCCTGTGCTGGTACCGCGACGGCCGCGACAGCGTCGCCTGGCACGGCGACCGCATCGGCCGGAGCCGGCACCACGACGTGATGGTCGCGATCCTGTCCCTCGGCGCGCCTCGAACCCTCGCGCTGCGCCCGGCCGGTGGCGGTGCGACCCACCGCTTCCAGCTCGGGCACGGCGACCTGCTCGTCATGGGCGGGTCGTGCCAGCGCACGTGGGACCACTGCGTGCCCAAGACGACGCGGGCCGTGGGGCCCCGCATCAGCGTGCAGCTGCGCCCCCGCGGCGTCGCCTGAGGGCACCCACCGGCGTCAGAGGGCGGGCGGGGCGGGCAGCACCGGACGGACCGCGTCGGCGGCCGCGAGCACGCGCTCCCGGTCGCGCGGGAACGGGTCGGTCGTCGCGTGGTGCGCGAGGAGCGTGTCGAGCTGGTCGACGAGGGCCGTCACCTGCTCGGGGCGGGCGTCCTCGGCCACCTGCCCGAGCAGCCGGACGGCCCGGACGACGACGTCCGGGTGGTCGAGGCCGTACGCGCGCACCGTGTCGACGACCGTGTCGACGAGCTCGATGAGACCGACGGACGGCGCGACGACCCGCAGCACGCCGTCCTCGTCGACCCGCCGCTCCTCCGGGTGGTCGCGCCGCGCGAGGGCCGCGAGCCCGTCGCTGAGGTCGTCGAGCGCCGTGCGCGCGGTGTAGGGGTCGTTGGTCCCCGGCGACAGCGCCCGCGCGAGCATGTCGAGGAGCAGCTGCACCGAGAAGCCGACGTCCTGCGCGGGGCTGCGCACCGCGGACAGCGACAGCTGGCGGCGGATGCGCGCGGCGAGCGCGGCGGCGTCCGGCACGTCGCCGTGGACGTCGGCGACGACCCCCTCCTCCGCGACGAAGTCACCGGGGCGGACGCGGAGCACCATCACGAGGTCGAGCTCCGCCGCCGTCGCGACGAGGTCGTCGACGTCGACGCCGACGACGTAGCCGGTCCCCGCCGCACGCACCTTGAGCGAGACCGGTCCTTCGGGACCCTCCGCCGCCCGCGGGGCCGGCCCGGCGCCGCTGCGGGCGGGGTACAGGTCGTCGACCGCGTGCCGCAGGTCCTCCCGGACCCGCCGGGCGAGCGTCCACACCTGGATCGAGTCGCTGATGTGGTGGATGAACCACACGAGCAGGCCGATGCTGGCGACCGCGAGCACGACGGCTCCGTTTACCGCGAGGTGCGGCACGAAGGGCTCCTCGGCGGCGGTGCCGTCGAGGGTGCGGATCGCCCGCAGGACGAGCAGGGAGTACAGGAAGGTGGCGAGGTAGGTGCCGAGCACCACCTGGTTGCCCCGGTCGGCCATGAAGTTGCGCACGAGGCGGGGCCCGAACGACGACGAGGTCAGGGCCATGACCGCGATCGTGATGGAGAAGGTCGTGGACGCGACCCCGAGCACGGAGCCGGCTATGGCCGACAGCAGCGTCCGGCTGCCGTCGGCGCCCACGCGGTAGAGCACGTCGACCCCGACCAGTGGCTCGGTCGACGTGCCCACGAGCGACCGGTCGACCTCGATGAGGCCCTGGGCAGCCGCCGCGGCGAGGAGGCAGAGGGCGGCCGGCAGCACCCAGAAGGACTCGCGCATGCGCGTCAGGAACGTCACCGCCCCATGGTGGCGTCACGCGCGCCCCGGGGCGGGGGCGACCCGCCCCGGGGGCCGCACCCGCGAGGGGGCGGGTCCGCGTCAGTCGCGCGTGAGCTTGCGGTGGGTGACGCGGTGCGGCCGGGCGGCGTCCGGGCCCATCCGCTCGATCTTGTTGGCCTCGTAGCTGGCGAAGTTGCCCTCGAACCAGAACCACTTCGCCGGCTCCTTCTCGTCGCCCTCGTAGGCGAGGATGTGCGTGCACACCCGGTCGAGGAACCAGCGGTCGTGGCTGATCACGACCGCGCAGCCGGGGAAGTCGAGCAGCGCGTTCTCCAGGCTGCCGAGCGTCTCGACGTCGAGGTCGTTCGTCGGCTCGTCGAGCAGCAGCAGGTTGCCGCCCTCCTTGAGGGTGAGGGCCAGGTTGAGGCGGTTGCGCTCCCCGCCGGACAGGACCCCGGCGGCCTTCTGCTGGTCCGGGCCCTTGAAGCCGAACGCCGACACGTACGCCCGCGACGGCATCTCGACGTTGCCGACCTGGATGTAGTCGAGCCCGTCGGACACGACCTCCCACAGCGACTTCTTCGGGTCGATGCCGCCGCGGGTCTGGTCGACGTAGCTGATCTTGACCGTCTCGCCGACCTTGACGGTGCCGGCGTCCGGCTCCTCCAGGCCCACGATGGTCTTGAACAGCGTGGTCTTGCCGACGCCGTTGGGCCCGATGACGCCGACGATGCCGTTGCGGGGCAGCGTGAAAGACAGCCCGGAGATGAGCTCCCCGCGCTCGTCGAAGCCCTTGTGCAGGTCCTGCACCTCGATGACGGTGCTGCCCAGGCGCGGGCCGGGCGGGATCTGGATCTCCTCGAAGTCGAGCTTGCGGGTGCGCTCGGCCTCCGTCGCCATCTCCTCGTAGCGGGCCAGGCGCGACTTGGACTTGGTCTGGCGGCCCTTGGCGTTCATCCGGACCCACTCGAGCTCGTCCTTCAGGCGCTTGGCGAGCTTGGCGTCCTTCTTGCCCTGGACCTGCAGGCGCTCCTGCTTCTTCTCCAGGTAGGTCGAGTAGTTGCCCTCGTAGGGGTACAGCCGGCCTCGGTCGACCTCGGCGATCCACTGCGCGACGTTGTCGAGGAAGTACCGGTCGTGCGTGACGGCGAGCACGGCCCCGGCGTAGGAGGCCAGGTGCTGCTCGAGCCAGTTCACGCTCTCGGCGTCGAGGTGGTTGGTCGGCTCGTCGAGCAGGAGCAGGTCGGGCTTGCTCAGCAGCAGCTTGCACAGCGCGACCCGGCGGCGCTCACCGCCGGACAGCACGGACACGTCGGCGTCCGGCGGCGGGCACTGCAGCGCGTCCATCGCCTGCTCGAGCTGGCTGTCGAGGTCCCACGCGTCGGCGTGGTCCAGCGCCTCCTGGAGCTCGCCCATCTCCGCCATGAGCGCGTCGAAGTCGGCGTCCGGCTCGCCCATGGCCGCGCTGATCTCGTTGAAGCGGTCGAGCTTCTGCTTGATCTCGCCGAGGCCCTCCTCGACGTTGCCGAGGACGGTCTTCTCCTCGTTGAGCGGCGGCTCCTGCAGGAGGATGCCCACGCTGTAGCCGGGCGACAGCCGGGCCTCGCCGTTCGACGGCTGGTCGAGCCCCGCCATGATCTTGAGGATCGTCGACTTGCCGGCGCCGTTCGGGCCCACGACGCCGATCTTGGCGCCGGGGTAGAACGACATCGTGACGTCGTCGAGGATGACCTTGTCGCCGTGGGCCTTGCGGGCCTTGTACATCGTGTAGATGAATTCCGCCACGACCGTCAAGGCTAACGCCGGGTCGGCCCGGCGGCGCTCACCGGACGACGCCGGCGCTCCCGGCCCCGACGACGACGCCCGCGAGGAGGCCGACGGCGAGGACGCCGACGGCACCCGCCAGGGCCGCCGCCCCCGCCCACGGCCGCGGCTCGGCGACGCCCGCGTCGGTGCGGAGCGGCCCCGCGCGGAACACGGGCGCGACCCAGCGCAGGTAGTAGAAGAGCGAGGCGACGGTGTTGACGGCGGCGACGACGGCCAGCCACGCCGCCCCGCCGTCCCACGCGGCGGCGAAGGTCGCGAGCTTGCCGGCGAAGACCGCCGTCGGCGGGGTCCCGACGAGACCGAGCAGCGCGACGACGAGCGCGCCCGCGGTCCACGGGTGCGCGCGGGCGAGGCCGCGCCACTCCTCCAGCGCCCCGCGGCCGGGGTGGGCGGCGACGACCGCGAAGGCCGCGAGGTTGGTGACGGTGTAGCCGGCGAGGTAGAGCAGCAGGCTCGGCAGGGCGAGCGTGCCGTCGACGACCGCGACGGGCAGCAGGACGTAGCCGACCTGGCTGACGGTCGACCAGCCGAGCAGGCGGCGGGGGTCGGTCTGGGTGAAGGCGGCGAGGTTGCCCAGCGTCATCGACGCCACCGCGAGCACCCCGACCGTCACGAGCACGAGCCGGGACGTGCCCGCGGCCGCGCCCCCGTCGCTCGCCGCCTCCACGAGCCGGTAGGTGGCGAGCAGGGCGCCCACCTTCGGCACCGTCGTGAGGTACGCGGCCACGGTGACCGACGCACCCTGCGCCGCGTCGGGCACCCAGAAGTGCCCCGGCACGCCGCCGGCCTTGAACATGAGCCCGGCGAGCACGGCGACGAGGCCGAAGCCGACGGCGCCGGGCGGGGCCCCGGGCAGCGCGGCGGCCAGCTCCGCGTACGTCGTGCCCCCGGTGACGGCGAAGAGCACGGTGACGCCGAGCAGCATGACGATGCCGAGCAGGGCACCGAGCAGGTAGGTCTTGAGCGCCGCCTCCGCGGAGCGCGCGGTGCCGGGCAGGCCCACCAGGGCGTACAGCGGGATGCTCGAGAGCAGGAACCCGACGGCGAGCACGAGCAGGTCGTCGGCCGAGGCGACGACGAGCGCGCCGAGGGTGCCGAGCAGCAGCAGCGCGTACGTGTCGGACTCGCGGGGGCTGCCGCCCAGCTCGTCGACCCCGAGGCCGACGACGAGCAGGGTCCCCGCGCACACCACCACCCGGACGACCGCGGTCGCGGTGTCGACGGCGAAGGTGCCGTCGAAGGCGGTCGTCGCGTCCCGGGTGGCGCCCACGAGCGCGAGCACGGTGGCGGCGAGCAGCGCGGTGACGGCGAGCAGACGCGAGACCCACTGCCGCTGCCGGGGCAGGAACGAGCCGAGCAGCAGCGTCACCACCGCGCCGACGAGCACGGCGAGCTCGGGCAGCACGAGCAGGGTGCTCGCCGCGTGCATGCCGGCCATGCCGTCGCTGCCACCCACGGCTCAGCCGGCCGTGAGCGCCGTGACGACGTCCGAGGCCGCGGGCGCGACGACGTCGAGCAGCACCCACGGCAGCAGCCCCACGAGCAGCGACAGCGCGAGCAGCCCCGCGACGGCGACGGCCGCGTGCCGGTCGAGGTCGACCATGCCGCTCGAGCGGCCCCGGACCGGACCCACGACGAGGCGCTGCAGCGCGCGCAGGTACAGCGCCGCGGTGAGGAGGATGCCGAGGAGGGCGACCGCGGTGACGGGGGCGAGCGGGATGCTGCCCGCGAACACCTGCAGCTCGGCGACGAACCCGCTGAGACCCGGCAGCCCGAGCGAGGCGAACGCGCCGACCGCGAGCAGCCCCGAGAAGACGGGCGCGACGCGGACCAGGCCGCCCCACGCGTCGAGGGAGTACTCCTCGCGCCGCTGCCACAGCAGGTCGAGCAGGAGGAACAGCGCCGCGGTGACGAGGCCGTGGCTCACCATCTGTGTGACGGCGCCGGCGACCGCGAGCTCCCGCGCCTCCCGCAGCCCAGCGTCGCCGACCGCCACGCCGGCCACGCCCAGGCCGAGCACGACGTAGCCCATGTGGTTGACCGACGTGTACGCGACCATCCGCTTGACGTCGGTCTGGGCGAGAGCGACGAGCGCACCCCACAGCACCGACACGACACCGACCACGACGACCACCCACGCGATCGCCTGCCACGCCTGCGGCAGCATCGGCAGGCTGATGCGGACGAGGCCGTACGTGCCGAGCTTGAGCAGGACCCCCGCGAGCACGGCGGAGCCGACGGCCGGGGCGTCGGTGTGCGCGGGCGGCAGCCAGGTGTGGAACGGGACCGTCGGCACCTTGACGGCGAGCCCGACGAGGACGGCGACCGCGACGAGGACGCCCGCGACGGGCCGGTCGGTGAACGGCGGGTCGGCCGCCAGGGCCAGCATGTCGAAGGTCCGCGCCCGCCCGTCGCCGCCGGAGCCGAGGTGCAGGCCGATGAAGCCGAGCAGCAGCGCGAGGCTGCCGAGGAAGGTGTAGAGGAAGAACTTCAGCGCCGACCGGGCGGCGTCGTGGTGGCCCCAGCCGGCGACGACGAAGTACATCCCGACGATCGACAGGTCGAAGAACACGAAGAAGACGAGGAGGTCGGCCGCGGCGAAGACGCCGAGGCACGTGGTCTGAAGGAACAGGAAGAGCGCCGCCTGCGCTCGCGGGCGCTGCTGCTCGGCGAGGGCGTGGACGGCGCACGCGAGGAACACCACGCACGTGAGCAGCACGAGCGGGAGGCTCAGCCCGTCCAGGCCCACGTGGTAGCTGCTGCCGAGCGACGGGATCCACCGGACCTGCTCCTCGAACGCCAGCGCGCCGCGGCCCGGGTCGTCGTAGGCGACCCACAGCCCGAGGACGAGGAGGGTCTCGACGGCGCTCACCGCGACCCAGGCCCAGCGCGCGGCCCGGTCGGGCAGGCCCCGCGCGAGCGCGAGGACGGCACCGGCGAGGACCGGCAGGAACACGACGAGGCTCAGCACCTCACACCACCACCAGGGCGAGGACGGACAGGGCGAGGAGGACGGCGAGCGCGACGACGAGCTGGACGTAGTAGGAGTCGACCCGTCCGCCCTGCGGCCGCAGCGCCGCCCGGCCGAGCCGCCGGGCGTCCTCACCGACACGCTCGACCGCCCGGTCGACGACCCCGAGGTCGACGCCGGACGACCAGCCCGCGGCACCGGTGGCACCGGTCGCCGCCGCCTCCACGGCACCGTCGACGACGCGGTCGTCGGCGCGGGCGGCCCGGCCGGCCCCGCCGGTCACCGCGAGCGCGAGGGCGGTGACGCCCCGGTCGAGGACACGGTCGTCGACCCGGGCGCACCCCTGGGCCAGGGCGAGCACGGGCCGGACCACACCGCGGTGCGCGAGGTCGCCGAGCCCGAGCCACGACGTGGCCCACGCGGGCGAGGGCACCGCGTCGCGGCGCACGAGGGGGACGAGCACCGCCACGACGAGGACGGCGAGCCCGGCCGTGAGCACGAGCTGCACGGTCGCGGGCTCCGGTGGCGCCGCCCCGGCGACGGCCCGCGACAGCGGCTCGAGGACGGCGGTAACGGCCAGGACCCCGAGCACGACGGACCCGGCCGCGAGCACGCCGACGGCGACCGACTGGCCGGCCGGCACGCGCACCCGGCCGGTGCCGCGCCGCTCCCCCGCCCCCGACGGCTCGCGGACGAGGACCGTGACGGCGATGCGTCCCGCGTAGGCGGCGGCCGCGACGGCCGCGGCGAGGCCGACGACCTCCAGCCACGGCGACACCTCGCCCGCGGCCGCGAGGACGACGTCCTTCGTCGCCCACAGGCTGAGCGGCGCGACGCCCGCGAGCGCGAGCGCGGCGACGACCGCGGCCGCGCCGACCGCGGGCGTGCGCCGTGCGGCACCGCGGAGCGACGCGAGCGCCCGGGTGCCGAGGACCTGCAGCCACACCCCCGCGGCGAGGAACAGCGCGGCCTTTGTCGAGGCGTGCGCGACGAGGTGGACGGCGCCGCCCGTGACGGCGCCCGCCCCCGCGGCGCCGACCGAGCCCGCCGCGAGCACGACGAACCCGAGCTGCGAGGCGGTCGAGGCGGCGAGCGCCTGCTTGAGGTCGCTCTGGAGCACCGCGACGACACCCAGGACGAGCGCGGTCAGCGCGCCCACCCACGCGGCCGCTGGTGCCGCCCAGCCGCTCACTGCGAGCAGGTCGGCGGTGCGCAGGAGCAGGTAGGCCCCCATGGCGACCATCGCGGCGGAGTGCAGGAGCGCGCTGACGGGGCTCGGGCCCTCCATGGCCCGCGACAGCCAGAACGAGAACGGCAGCTGGGCGGCCTTGCCGAGCGCCGCGACGAGGACCCCCGCGGCGGCCACGTGCAGCCACGGACCGCCCGCCGCGGGCAGGTCGGCGAGCGCGAGGCCCGCGCCACCGGCGACCGCGGCCGCGACCGCGGCGTACAGCCCGAGGTCGGCGGCCCGGGTGGTGAGGAACGCGGTGAGGCCCGCGTCGACGGGCTCGTGCTCGCGCCACGGGGCGCCGATGAGCGCGTACGACATCGCGCCCATCACCTCCCAGCCGAGCAGGAGCGCGGGCAGCGTCGTCGCGGTCGCGGTGAGGAGCACGGCGGCGGAGAAGAGGAGCAGGAACCCGTGGACGCGGCCGGGGGCGGCGGCGACCCGTTCCTCGTCCCGGCCCCCGGCGACGGTCCACCCGACGACGAGGAGCGTGACGAGCGCGACGGCGGGCACGACGAGCGCGCCGAGGCCGTCGACGGCGAGGGCGAGGTCGGCGACGACGAACGGCGCGCCGACCTGCGGCCGCTCGACGGCGACAGCGCACGCGCACCCGAGGACGACCAGCGCCGTCCCGGCGGAGACGGGTGCAGCGACCCGGTCGGCCCGCCGACCCCCGACGGCGAGTCCGCCGCCCACCGCGGCGGGCGCGAGCACGAGCGCCCACAGCAGCGCGGGACCGAGCGCGCTCACCCCGACAGCTCCGTCGCCATGTCGACCATGTCGGCGCCCGAGGCGCGGTGCAGCGCGGTCGCGACGGCGAAGCCCATCGCCATCTCGACCGTCATCGCGGCGATGACGACGAGCAGCAGGACCTGCCCCGACGGGTCGGGCGCGAGGAACCACCAGAACGCCGCCGCGGCGAGGACGACCCCGTTGAGCATGAGCTCCAGGCCCATCATCACCATGACGACGACCTGCTGGGTGAGCGCACCGTACAGCCCCACGCTCAGGAGGGCAGCCGCGACGACGAGGACGGCCTCGAGGCTCACCGGCCCACCCCACCCGGCTGCGGGTCCGCCGCGGGCCGGCGGCGCAGGTCGTCGCCGAGACGGTCGTAGCGCGTCCGGTGCGAGGCGAGGACGACGGCGGCGACGAGCGTGGCGAACAGCAGGGGGCTCACCGTCATCATCACGAGCATCTTGTCGCCCATGACGGCCTCACCGAGCTCCCGGGCGCTGCCCGCACCGGGGCCGCGGGCGGCCACCTGCTCCCACGGCACGAGGAGCGCGCCACCGGCCAGGACGACGAACGTCGCGACCGCGGCGACGGCGGCGGGCCGCTTCCGGTGCGTCATGTCCATCGGCATGAGGGCCGGGTTCATGCCCATGAACATGATCATGAAGACGGCCATGACGGCCATCTCCATCACCATCATGAGGACCACGACGACGCCGACGTAGTGCAGGTCGACGACGACGAGCATGAGCCCGACCGCCACGAACGACGTCGCGAGCGCGTACGTCACGCGGGCCATGGAGTCCCAGCGGAAGACGACGACGCCCGCGGCGACGGCGAGCGCGGCGAGCGCCCAGAAGGCGGCCACCTCCAGCGGGTGCAGGGCCTCGGGCACGGGACCTCCTCGGGGTCGGGGACGGGCTCACGCCGGGCCGCCGCGGAGGACCGCGACGACGGCGACGACGAGCAGCTGGACGAGGGTGAGGGGCAGCAGGACGAGCCAGCCGGCCTCGACGAACCGGTCGGGACGCAGCACGGGCAGGGCGCGACGGGCGAGCAGGAGCAGGGCGAGGACGGCGAGCGTGGTGAGCAGCGACCAGGCCCACCCGGGCAGCCACGGGCCGTGGCCGCCGCCGAGGAACAGGGCGGCGCCGAAGCCGGCCCCGGCGACGAGGAGTGCGTAGCGGCCGGCCTGCACGAGCCAGCGGTCGACCCCGGACAGCTCGGCGAGGACGCCGCCGTGCGCGTCGGGTCCGGCGGCGTGGGCGAGCGGACCGTGCACGGAGAAGCCGGCAACACCGACGCAGAAGACGGCGAAGGCGACGGGCATCTCGACGACGAACCAGCGACCGTCCTGCGCGGCGGCGACGTCGGACGTCCGCAGGCTGGCCGCGGCCACCACGGGCGCGGTGAGGGCGAACATGAGCGGCAGCTCGTAGGCGAGGGCCTGCGCGAGGAAGCGGTAGCCGCCGACCAGGCCGTGCACGGCGTTCGCGCCCCACCCGAGGCACCACACCGCGGCCCACACCACGACGTCCATGGCGTTGAACCACACGACGCCGACCGGGACGTCGGCGAGCGGGCGGCCGCCGACGGGGACGACAGCGGCCATGAGCAGCGCGGCGAGCAGCAGCCCGGCCCCGCCGAGACGCCACAGCAGGGTGTCGGCCGCGGCGAGCGTGCGGCGGCGCTGCCGCAGCAGCCGGGCGGTCTCCTGCCACGGCGCCCGCCACGCGCGCGGCCCCTCCACCAGCACGGTGTCGACGGCCGCGGCGAGCCCGGCCAGGCCGAGCAGGCCCGCGGTGAGGGCGAGCGGCAGGAGCAGCTCAGGCACGCGTCACCTCCGCCTCCCGCGGGTGGCCCGCGACGGCCAGGTCGGGGTCGAGGGACGCGACGACGAGCCGGGCCGCCCCCAGGTCGAGCCCGGTGACGAGAGCCGGCACGTGCGCGAGCGCGGCCCGCTCCTCCGCGACCGCAACGGGCCCGGGCGCCCCGGTCGTGGCGTCCGCGAGGGTGCGCGCCGCCCGCTCCAGGCGGGCGAGGAGCCGGTCGTGCACGTCCCCGGCGAGCACCGCCGGCGTCTGCGGACCCGGGTCGACCGGCCCGAGCCCGCGCAGCGACCAGCGCAGGAGGCGGGAGCGCCGGACGCGGCGCTCCAGGCCCGCCGCGGCGGCCGCGAGGCCCTCGTCCGGTCCGTCGGCGAGCCCCGCCGCGGCGTCGCGCACGGCGCGTGCGCGGC